>CAZWME010000270.1:2571-6685 GCA_964634515.1 uncultured Pirellulales bacterium
ATAACTCCTCACAGAATTTTTTATATGTGGCCGGATGCTCATCGATATTATCAAGTATGCACTATTATTTTACTTTTTTGGTTAAATTTTTGCAAGCAGTAATAGCGGAAATATCAATGTTTACCGGTGCCTATGCAATACAGGTGTTTATTTGCTCTTATGAAAATCCGGCCATTGCTGATAGCCGGTGAGGCGTAGGTATTTTCTCCCAATTCGTTGCGTGCAACGATATCAAGGGCCTGGGACGGTTTGACGACTGTCATAACACCTTTATCGGATAAGAAGTACACCAAACCATCAGCCGATAACAGAGAGGCACTATAATGTCGGCCCAATTTTTTCCGCCATAGGCTTTTTCCGGTCTTTGCCTCGAAGCATGTTGCAATTCCTGTATCCGAGACGATTAGAAAGTACGGACCAAAGGCAATCGGACTTGGCACGTACGAACAGTCCCTGTCTTTCTGCCAAAGAACGTGCGTATCGGTTATGTTGCCATGTCCGTCCGGGCGAATCGCCTGTATAAAATGTTTGGGATAACCGCATGTCATAAACAACAATTCTCCGTTATAGACTATTGATGCAACGAACTGTTCTGTCGGACCGTCAATGATCCAGTGCTGCTCACCAGTGTCGGGGTCGTAACTGGCCACGCACATTGTTCCAGAAAGAACCATCTGGTTGCGCCGGTTGATTCTTCGAATAATTGGGGTGCAGTAGCTTCGCGTTTTGTTGGGCCGGGGAGTTTTCCAAATGGTTTTTCCAGTTGTACGATTCAGGGCGACGATATACGAGGCCCCGTCGTGGTCCCCGTTGACGATGAGCTTGTCTTTCCAGATGACCGGACTGGAACAATATCCGTGCATGCTTGCGAACGCACCAGGGCGGACCTTCCAGACATTGTTACCGTCAAAGTCATACGCTGCTATGAACATCTTATCGCTATCGAGAAAACTTACAAACACCCTCTCGCCGTCTGTCGCGGGCGTTGACGATGCGTAACTGTTTAGCTGATTAATGTGTTCCAACGGAGCTTCAAGGACCACACGCTGCCAGAGTATTTTGCCGTCTTTGCGGTCCAGGCATAGTAGTATTCGCTGTTTTTGTTCTTTACCGGCGGTTACTACGAAGATATGGTTTTCCCAGACAATCGGTGAAGCATGTCCCTTTCCGGGGACAGGAGTTTTCCAGGTGACGTTCTGTGTTGGGCTCCATTTGACAGGCACATTTTTTTCATTGCTGGTTCCGTCTCCTCTCGGGCCTCGCCAGCCGGGCCAGTTTTCAGCTAAAGCCGCATCCGATAGAAGGAACATAAGCGGCATAGCCAGACAAACGAAAGTAATGATTTTTCGGTTGATAATTTTACCTACTCCTTAAAGTCTGGGTTGTATTTAATCCTGACCGGCGGTTTTGCAGATTCAGGCACCGAGAAGAACTTCGGCTCCTTTTCCCTGTTGGATAAGTGGGACGTAACTTTCCAGAGATTGCAGGACGGCCGAATCGGTCAGGTCGATAGTTGTCTTCTTTTCGTGTGCCATGTACCCAGCCATAACGAGCAAAGTAATCAGCCGGCCGTATTCGAAATCGAGCATACCGTTTCTTCCCTGTTCAAAAGCTGATAATGCATCCCGCCATTCCGTAATATAACCATACAAATCGGGTTCATTGTGGTGGAGCAGCAAAGCGCCACGGCTGGCCTGTGATTTTTCGAGGGCAAGCTCGCTATCGGCTACAGCAGTGGCAGCCGTGTCGCTGATAAACAGACCTGCAGGTGACTGCAGTGAGTTGACGGTGTACGAATAACCCGGACCGAAGGCCTCCATAAGAAGTCTCAGGCCGGGTGCGTCATACATCCATGAGTTTGTGGCTTGTGCTATGCTGCATACTCCGGTCTCGGGGTCTTTGAACTCTATGGTAATGTTTGAATAGTCCTCGGCAGGTGTGGCTTTGTAATCTACGCCTCTTTGTTTTAGTTGGCTAATCCACGGTTCTTTACCCCACTTTAGCAGGGCCATATTAGCGGTAGCTGAAACAGGCGTGAGATAGTCGGGGGCCTTGCCGCCCGGCGTCAGCATATACATACCGACGGCTATGCTGTGGCAGCCCATATCGCAGCAGACACCGCCTCCCTGTGTTGTTGGGTCCCAGAACCATGGTTCGTGTGGCCCGCCGTGCTCTTCTGCGCTTCGGGCCAGATGCACGGCACCCATATTTTGTTCGACGGATGAAAGCTGCCGCCGAGCTTCAATTACAGGGGGCATGTGAAGCTGGTTTTCAAAGTAAGCTGTGGGTACACCGAGAGCCTTGGCCATTCTTGCCATTACGTCAGCTTCCTGGAGGTTTCTGCCCAGAGGTTTTTCGCAAATGATTCCCTTGATTTCGGCGCCGCCTTCTACCGCCTTGGCTATGTTTCTCATGATTTCGAGGTGCGCAAAGTTAGGGGCAAAGATGCAGACCACGTCCACAGCGTCACAAAGTTTCGCAACATTCTTGAAAACACTGGTGTCACCCAAACCATCTTCCTGAGCGCGTTTTGCGAGGGCTTCAGCACCTTTTGGTGCACAAACTCCGGTTAATTCGGCGCCACGGACCGAACACAAAGATCTTTCGTGGAAACCGGCTACAAAACCAGCTCCAATCATTCCTATTTTTAACATTTTTGAGTTCCTTTCATAACAAGAAAGTCCTTCTGTTTTTCGAGCTTACATTTTGTTTCTCAACTAACGTCCCAAAACAATCCAGGCCAAAGCAGCAGATACTTCTGACAGATGGAAAAAGTCATTTTTATATGCTTAATATCTACCCTACTTTTGATGACAGCACAACCGAAAAACCTGTGGAAAATAACAGGAGGCATCTATTTTTGGAAGGTAAGTTAAGCTTATATAAGCGGGCCGGCAGGATGTGAATCATGGTTTCAAACAGGACTGAAGATGGGGATTTGTAATGTTGGTAGTATAACTGATATCGGACTTTAAGGAAATCAACTCGGTCTCATAACGAGACGGTTATTCGGATAAGCTCTTATAGCGTAATGAGTGGGATATAATTGCCAGATCAAGGCAATAATTGATTGAAAATGAGCAATAACTCGTAAAAATTCAGGTAAATTCGCAAAAACCGGCAAAAAAGCACACTTTTTAGACACATTTTTTGTGGGTGCCTATGTAAATGGTCGAAAATATATTAGCCGGATACGTTGTTGAAAATATTAGAGAATTTGCATAGTAAGTCGGTGGTATGAAAAGAAATTAGAAGATTTGTAGATATCATTAAGCGAGAATTATAAGAGATACATTGTCACCTGAGAAAATGAAAAGGAGATAAGGAATGCCAGCTACAAAAGTCGCCAAGAAATCCGTTACAAAGAAGCATATCACAAAGAAGCCAGCCGCGAAGAAACAAGCTGCTGGAAAAAGCAAACGTATGAGCATGCCCCAAATAAGAATGAAAGCCAAGTCGCTCGGGATAGATTCTGGAAAAATGAAGAAGCATGAACTTATTCACGCTATCCAGTTGACTGAAGGATACTCGCCGTGTTTTGGAACGTCAGGAGGTCATTGTGACTATACTGACTGCTGCTTTATTCAAGATTGTCTTAAAATTTAAGAATTTTGATTTGTATTCGTTTAGTATTCGGCATTTCGCACTGTCCGGGCGGAGTTGATAAGTGTGAATATGTTTTTTTCAAACTAAGCGTAAATAGTTAAAAGCGAAGGATTTAAGTTCGAGTTTTTCGGACTATTTTTGTTGACATACGGCGGTTCGTTCAGTACCGTCATCTTTGTGTTAAAAGGAGTATATTTACTATCCCTCGGATGGTACTCCTGAAAAAAGACGAGGGAGTCTATATTTCAGGTTCGGAAAAAAGAGCCTAAGGAGAACATTGTGAATAAAGGTAAGGTAAAGTGGTTCAATGAGCGGAAGGGTTTTGGTTTTATCGTTCCCGACGACGGTGGCAAGGATTTATTTGTCCATCACTCCAACATCTCAGCGGAGGGATTCCGGTCTTTGTATGACGGCCAGGAAGTAGAGTTCGAGGTTGCCGAGGGTAAGAAAGGCCCCGAAGCAACGAATGTGCAGCCCTGCTGAGTTGAATCCGGAACTCAAAAACACG
>CAZWME010000271.1:0-6681 GCA_964634515.1 uncultured Pirellulales bacterium
ACGGATATGTAAGTGCGCCTTTGATGCGTTTGCGTGTTTCGGATTCGAAATTCAGATAACCGCTTAGCACATTAAGCATATCGGCCATTCTTCCGGACGCTTCCGAGGCCTTTACCATACTGATAAACATTTTATTAAAAATCTTCGGGTATTCAGCTAATGCCCTCGAAAAATCATCTCCATTTTTGACAGTTTCGGCTACATCCATAATTACCATCTTAAACGTTCCATGTTCAGACTGCTCTGCAATAGCATCAAGAGCATCGCTAAGCACTACTCCGCTGTCAAGCATCACAGACAACTGTGTCGTGAATAGTATAAGCTCATCCTGCTTAACTTTTGATCTACATAGTTGAAGACGCACCGGTAATTTATCTTGTTCCCGGACAGGGCCGTAATCTGTTTGCGAACGAGAACTCGAATCGATACCGGTACTGTTATATTTACCGGAACCGTTTCTATCTTGTCCCTGCTTTTTTCCAAGTGGAGGTAACTCCTGAGCTTTCTCCTGAGAATCAAGCTCATCCGTAATTTTTGCTACCGAAACGTTCATTTATTTTTTATCCCGCATTATGGATATAGAACCATAGACAACAAAACACATCATATTTCCGATTGCGCTGTTCTCAAAACTTCTTCAATAGAAATAATGCCTGCTTTTACTTTTTCGATTCCATCAGATTGCAAGCATATCATTCCATTTTCAATAGCCTTTTCTCTGAGTTTCTTTAAGCTCTGTCGCTCATTAATCATATCCAGAATTTCCTCATTCGGTACAAAAAGCTCGTGAACGGCAATTCGGCCAACATATCCGGTGTTCCTGCATTTTTTGCATCCAACACCGCGATAAAATTCCTTAGTTTCTATGCCTGATTTTTCAACAACCTTCCTTATACTTGTTGGTGGTTCGTACTCCGTCTTACAATTAGGACAGATTTTTCGCACAAGCCGCTGGGCCAGGACAGCAATAAGTGAAGCACTTAAAAGGTAAGGCGCAACGCCCAAATCGAGCAAACGAGTTACTGCTCCGGGAGCATCATTCGTATGCAGAGTCGATAGAACCAGATGACCTGTGAGCGCCGCCTGTACGGCGATATTGGCTGTGGCCTTATCACGAATTTCGCCAACCATAACTATATCCGGGTCCTGTCTTAATAAACTTCTCAGTGCTGTTGAAAATTCAAAACCCGCCCCCTCGCTTACCTGGAATTGATTTATTCCCTCAATATTGCACTCCACGGGGTCTTCCACCGTGCAGATGTTCACCTCTTCACTGTTTAACTCAACAAGTGCCGCATAAAGAGTAGTATTTTTACCTGAGCCTGTCGGACCCGTTACCAAAACTATACCGTTTGGAGATTGTATTACCTGCCTGAACAACTGGAGATTTCCATAAGTAAATCCAAGTGACTCAAGACTGAAAAGGACCTTCTGCGGGTCGATAATTCTAATCACTACTTTTTCGCCAAAGTTTCCCGGCATAACCGATACCCGTAAATCGATCGGCCTTCCTTCCACTAAAACATGTATACCACCATCCTGAGGCAGCCGTCTCTGTGCAATGTCCATCTCAGCCATAATTTTAACACGTGAGACTATCGCCGCGTGCATCTGATAAGGTGGACAAATCTTCTCATACAGCCTGCCATCGACTCTGTATCGAACCCTAAGTTTCTTGTCATCAGATTCTATGTGAATGTCACTTGCATTTTCCCTCACGGCGTTATAAAGCAGATAATTAACCAGCTTTACGACAGGTGATTGTCCGGCCACCTCCTCAAGATCGCTTATATCCTGCGTAATGTTTTCTATCAAGGTAAAATCTTCCAGCCCCTCGTCATCGATTATGTCATCAATAACAAAAACATTGGCAGCCGGCAAATATGTCTGCAGAGTTGCTTTGATGTCGTTACTTGTTGAACAGACTATCTGAACTTTGCAGCCGCTTATCCGCTCTATTTCATCAATTAAAAATACGTTTGTCGGTTCACTGACAGCTACAGTTAGAACATCATGAACTTTAAACAGCGGCAGGACAACATATTCTTCGAGAAATTCTCTTGGTAAAATCTCAATGGCTTTTGTGTCGCATATTTTCGGACCAACCTGAGCATACGGAACACCATATCCCTCTGCCAGTGCCGAGGCTATCTGATTCTCCGTACAATAGCCCATCTCCACCAAAAGCTCACCGAGAAGCTTACGGTGTCCTTTTTCTTTCTGTTCAGCGAGTGCCTGTTCAATTTGCTCATTAGTTACAACTCCACGCGTTAGAAGTAACTGCCCAAGCTGCATTTTATTTTCCACAGCTATTTGACTCATAGCTTTTCCTAATTCTTTAAAGCACCGTTAATACAGACCAGAGAAGGTATATATATTCTATACAAAACTCTTTACCGCCTCCGCAAGTTCCACGTAGTGGTTAAACTCTTTTTCGAGCCGAGTGATTTCAAGAATTCTCATGCAGTTCTCATCAAGTCCCGCCAATCGAAGCTCACATTTGTTTTGGTTACAGTAGTCCCTCGCCCACAACAAATGCTCCAATCCTTCCCCATCAATAAATCCCAATCCACTCATATCCAGCACCACGCTGGCTTTACGTTTTGAGATTATATCAGTGACAGTACTTTGGAAGAACCCGACATCATCGCCGTCCAGTTCACCCTGCAACTCAACAACGGTAACCTCGTTATAATCCTGTATTTTAATTTTCATCTGATTAGCGTCCCCACAGCCTCGGCACCATATTCCACAGAGTCGCTGTTTCGGTAAATTTTATTGAACCCATTCTGTATAATGTCCCAGAGGAGGCCGACATCGCTTTCGAGAAAAACTCTGCCGACTTTTTCATCAAACTGTGTGCCCAATCCTTTTTCTATCTCTTCAAGTGCATGCTCTACAGTCATTGCATCACGATAAGTTCGCTTTGATGTCATTGCATCGAAACTGTCCGCCAATCCGACAATTTTAGCCGTAAGTGGCATCTGCTCACCAACCAAGCCATCGGGATATCCCCTGCCGTCAACTCGCTCGTGGTGAGACAATACTCCCGGGATAACATCACGCATTTGTTTTATTTCATGTAAGATACCCGCACCTATTGACGGATGCTGCTTTATACGGTCGAATTCCTGCTCAGTCAGCTTACCTTTCTTTCGCAATACTACTTCCTCTATACCAATCTTTCCTATATCGTGCAGCAATCCAGCCAAATAAACCATGTGTATTTGTTCTTCATCCAACTGCTCCCGCTCCGACAGCTTCTCAGCAATCCATCGTGAAATAAAAGCAACTCTTTCAGAATGACCATGTGTGTACTTGTCTTTTGCATCAATACTGCTTGTCAGAGCTTTCAATGAGCCAATAAATAATTCTTTGAGGTCTTTAAAGAGTTCGCCGTTCTCGATAAAAACGGCACATCCTCCGGCCACCGAATTAAATAATTTTATATCGGTGCTGTCAAAATCCTGTTTGCCTATTCTGTTTATCGCAACCATCAGCCCCATTATGCAGTTACCATTGTCGCTTTTGCCTGTAAAGCCGGATTCTTTTTTCTCCTTACCGCATAAAGGCACTGCAATAATATTATTTATATTGTCAGGCCAATCATATTTAAAAGCGGAATCAACCTCGCTGTCCAGAAGCGCTTCCTTACCGCTGTTTATTTCCTCCATCAATCCGCTATGTAAAACAGCGGCCGTTTGCTCATCTATATCTATAAGACCTGAGCCGGCTGTCACAACCAACTGTTGCTTGTCATCGATCGTCTTTTCCAGCAATATAGCAATACCTTCGACACAAACAATTTCAGTCAAGCTGTCACAGGCCATCTGTAGAAAATTAGCATCCGATTCGGTGACCTTCATATTTGTACTGAGCTTGTGAAGCAATACCAGCTCCTCGTATGTCTGCGACAGCTCGGTACCGACCATTTCAATCTGTTTTTCCGCTTTTGTCTCAGTTTGAAATTTTTCTACTAAAAGCTCAAGCATTTGTGCTAAATAGTTGCTGTCGGTCTGAACCGGATTCACACAGTTTGTATCGTTTGCCGGTACAGAAGGCGGACATGTTGACTTATCACCCATGTCAATCAAAGCTGTCCCTGCAACTTTTCCATCTTTGTTGCTGAGTCGAGCGGATTTCAGAACAACAGCCAGAACACAATTTGTATCACCAAATCTCCATATCGGCATGCCGTTTTCATCAGGACAATTTTTCTCGCTGAGCCGACGCAAAGCCTGCCGACTCAGTTTACTTAACTGTTCAGGGTTACTTTTAAATTTACCGGCTTCACACAATAAGACAACTTCATCGGCGGTATTGCAAACTGCAAAATTAAAGCCGAACTTATTTATCTTAGACCCAAAGCTCTCAAACAGGCGTTTTTGTGAGAGACTTAAAGTTTTCCTTGCCGTATCCAGCATAGCTCCCTTCCGATTATTTGATGTCAATTATATTAATGCTTTTCCTTAACCGTCAATTGCTTACCATTACCTGCTTCTGGTACAGAACATCTTCGATGTTTCCCAACAATTCCTTTGGGCTGAACGGCTTGCTCAGACAACTCGATACTCGTAAATCCTCCTGCTGCTCTTTCGAGATAGCAAAGCTTCTGGCAGTTAACATAATTACCGGAATATCCTTCGTTTCATCTCGTTGCCGAAGCTTCTCCACAAGTTCCAGTCCCGACATAACCGGCATTTGATAATCAGTAACAATGATGTCCGGTTTCTCATCGCAGGCCAGCTCAAATGCCTCGGCGCCGTTATCAGCCGATATAACCTCATAACCATTGTTACGAAGCTTTATCGCTACCACATGAACAATATGTACTTCATCATCCACGACTAAAACTCTCTTGCCTGTCATGATCTTGCCTCCTCAAAAGATTAATGCATAGCGTGCAGTGTCGATTGCACACTTAATTTCTTACTTACAACATATTATCCGGCTCTGACTGTCTGCTTTGTCGCCAGAGGTAATTCAAAGCCGAAAGTGCTCCCAACACCGACCTTGCTCATAACGAATACTCGACCGTCGTGCACCTTCTCAATTATTTGCTTAACAAGGTTAAGTCCCAGACCTGTACCTTCCGCCTGCTTTTTATTAACACCAACCCTGTAAAATTTATCAAAGACATGTTTTATGTCATCTTCGGGGATACCAACACCCGTATCAGTGACACTGACCCGTACCAAAGCCGCATTTTCGTCAACTTCGGTTTCAATCTTCACCGAACCCCCAGACGGAGTATATTTGACGGCGTTACTTAACAGATTAACAATAACCTCTTGCATCATATCCCTGTCAACGTCCACCTGGTCGTAAATAATTGGCTTTTGCCCAATGACCTCTACTTCCTTTTCTTCAGCATAACCTTTTATCATTTTCAACTGTTCTTCTATGAGCATCGTCAAGCTGGCGGTCTCCTTATTTATTTTTATAAGACCCGATTCTATCCGTGAACAATTCAGAATATCTTCAATCAGTCGATTCAATCTTTTGGCCTGACTTTGAATTACAAAGTAAAATTCTTTTCGCGTCTGTTCATCGTTAGCTTCACCATCAGCAAGCATTTCCGTAAAGGCCGTGATGGAAGCAAGAGGTGTCTTAAGTTCATGAGAGACATGACTTACGAAATCATTTTTCATCTGCTGAATTTGCTTTTCTCGTGTAATATCATGCAGCACCGCCACAACACCACATACCTGGCTGTCCTGGCCGTAAACACATGAAACGATGCAGTCAAATATTTCCGGGTTTCCGTCTTTTGAAAATTGGATCTCTTTTCTGGTCGCCTGTCCCTTGCTTTGTCTGTTGTGGCTGAGAAAATCCGCAAATTCATCCTGTTCAGGCCCGATCAGTTCGCTTACCGGCATGAGCTGTGAGTTGTTATGATCAAAATTGAAAAGCCGGCCTGCCGCTTCATTTGCCATCAACAATCTGTCAGAATCATCAATAACAATAACAGCGTCACGAATGCTGTATATTATAGCCTTGGTGTTTTCGCCCCGTCTTTGTGAGAGTTGAATCTTAACCTGCAAATCCCTGATTTTCTTTTCATACTCTGTAATACGAGAAGTGCAGCCGGCAAAATGTTTACTAAAAGCCAGATACAATTCGTTTATTTCTGTCAGCCTGAGCGGAGGAAGGAATCTCTTTCCATCATGGGTGCCACCTGCTTTATCGTCCTGGAGCAGCGCGGCTATGGACGTGACTGCTCCGGTCAGTCTTAACTGATACCAACCCAGATAAATCACGCCCACAGCCCCAAGAATATAGCATACCGACACAACCGGTATCCGCTGCACATAACCGGTGTAGCGGATACCATCTTTCGTGTCAGAATCCTGCCATTCGGCAAGACCACTTATAAACAAGCTGCTTGCCACGATTACCGTGACTATCGCATATAAGATTCTTTTTAATCTCAAAACAAACTCCAGTGTCTGTCAAATTCCAAACCATGCTTTAGTTATGGGACATAGCCTATCTTCTCCGCCACTTGTCGGAATCTTCACGCTCAATATCACCAAGCAGAATTCTCTCCATGCTATCCAGCTCATCCGGCCTTGTCTCACCAATGATTCTTTCTTTGAGCCTAATCGCCTCAAGGTACGAAGGACGAAGTTCGAGTACATAGTTCAGCGCATTCATTGCAGCCTCTGTATCACCTTCAAG
>CAZWME010000272.1:0-6679 GCA_964634515.1 uncultured Pirellulales bacterium
AATATCAGATTGTATAATCGTTACTTAATCCCAAACGAAAGCTTCTTCTCTTGTTGGCCCCGCAAAAGTTTAATGTCTATTGAAGATTGCGACCTTGCTTTCCTAAGAATCTGGAAAGCCTTTCGCCTGTTGGTTACCGTATTGCCATTTATGTTCTGGATAATATCACCATTCTCAAAACCTACGAACCTGGCCATACTTAAATCTTCCAAACCTGTGATACGTACACCTTTTTCCTGACCATCTTCCAAATAAGGAACCACTTCCACCGTTTTCATAATGGCCTCCATCCCCCCTACTTTTGCAAGAAACGCTTTCTTGTTTATTTCCCGTTTGGTTGGCGAAATAACTTTTACAGCCTCACCAGCATCGGGTTTTTGAGCAATCACCGGTTCGGTACTTTTTTCAACCCGGTCTAAAATTCCATCTGATACATACAAGCTTAAAACCTCACGTTGTCCTGCATTAAAGAGAACTATTTTATTCCGCTCAATTCTTCCAATTTGTACCCCCCCAATAATATCTCCGGTCTTATACAGATCCTGTATTTTAGTTTTTACGTTTTCAATCACGGCACAGGCTACTTCCTCATCTCCTGCAACTGTCGCAAGCAACCGAAGTTGTGATTTAAGAACAGAAATCGAATTCTCTTTTGTCTCCTGTTCCGGATTCACCTTGGCTGAATTCCATCCTGAAGAGCCGAAAATGTTCCGCTCAATAATAATATCAGGATTATCTGCCCGTACCGGGTCTTTACTAACCGCAATTTTTTCTCCATCCGTTGTGGAAACCGGCTCTACAACGGCACTTTGCCCCCTATCGTTACCAAAGATAAAACCGGCTACTATATACACCAGGATTACCAGCAAAACTATGTTCGTAATCCACAATATTCTTGGTATTTCGAAAATGTTCTTCATACTCTATCAATATTGAAAATTCACTTTACGTTTACTACTTCCAAACCGCCTAAGCTAACACTACAGCGATTAAACCATAAAAAACATTAGCTAACCCGTGAAACAAGACCGGTGCTAACAGCGATTTAGTCTTCACAAGCAACCAACCGAAAATCAAGCCCGGTAAAAAAGTAATAATCGGCATTACACTCCCCAGAATTAAACAGTGTGATATAGCGAAGACAGTTGCTGATATTATTATACCGATTATTTCCAAAAATGCACGGTTTTTTTGCACGGACATAGCTAATAAAGACATTACATTGCATTGAAAATACCCCCTAAAGAAAATCTCTTCGGCCACTGCAACATACATGAATTGATAAGCCAACCATGAGAACCAACGCCCCTCCGGGATTATAGGACTCAATGGCAACTGAATATTAAGGTGTTTCAGCAAAAACATGACTAACAAAAGAAGGGGAAATACTATGACACAAGTTGCACAGAGCACACGCAAAATCAATCCCGGCCTCCCTACTCGCAGACCAATCTCAGCGAAACTTCTCTTCCTTAAACGGGTCGGGACTAAAGCTGCTGTTATTAATAAAAAGGGAACCAGGAACCAGCCCCCTCTGATATTTACATTGTTGCGCAAGAGCCTGATGAGACATATCGTTACAATCGTAACACACAGCATCTCAATCAAAAAAGGTATTCTGGCAACACTTAATTTATCTCTGCCTTCAATCAAGACTTTCTACCCCACACAAAATAAAGCATCTGGCATTGGTGCTTATACCATTGCCAGATGCAAAGCCTTTCTTCTTATACTATGAATGTTGTACCTTAAGGAATATATCAGGCTATCTTCCATATCCGGATCGATGGCGTCAACATCATAGCCATATCAATATACCAGCGGCAGCCGTACTTACAGGCTCAGAGGTAATCACCGGTGCACCGGCCGGTAAGAGTCTGACGTAGTGAAATGAGTCCCGGTGAAATTATCGGCGACAGGCTCTACCCTGAGTCTCATTATACTGCCCGACTGGTCCCAGTCTTGTGGATTCTGCATATGAACGTGAAAACCGATTTGATAAATCTTGTCCGCTGACACCGAAGTTTTCGCAATCACCGTCTTTTCTGATTCTGCACAACCCAATATAACCGGCTCATAGGTACATAACCGGCCTTTGCCCGTTGGTCCTATCAAAGCACCGGCCACAAGCTTTTGCTTCATATCTGGCTCGCTTTGTCCGTTAACGGAAACCAGAGTCAGCTTCAGTGCAAACGTCTCATAACCGCGTATGTCGGCTCCCACTAATCTGCCTTCTCCACCTTTGCCGCTGGAGACTACGTCCAGCGAACGACAATCGGGACTATTGCTCGGAAAATATATATCGAATTCCACAGCCGAACCGTGCACAATCCTTTTGTCTTTCACATGGGCACCGCCGCTATAGGCAATGTGCCAGTCCAGCAAAAGCAGTTGTTGCTCCGACAACGTCAAGAAGTGGCCGGCCGGAATCTCAACAGGCTCGACCTTTTCAACCGGCTTCTTTTTTAAATGCGTGGTACAACCTGCTGTGCAAAGACAAAAAACCAGCATCAACATTAACTGTTTATTTCTCACTGACAATCTTCCAGCTCCCAGTTTCTATAATCTGTTGTCCCGATAATCTCTCTTTTTCAGTTCATTACAAAAGCGAGATAATTTATACTTCTCTTCCTGTCACTTTACGAAGTGACTTGAGAAACTTTTTTGGGACCTGATAACCCATATTTCTCGCCCTATCAATATCCTTCCACGCTTTATCGAATTCTCCTTTGTTGTAGAATGCATTCGCACGGTCGTAGTATGCGGCAGCTAATCTTGGATTTGTCTGAATGGTCTTGGTAAACGGATTTTTTTGAATTGCTTCTGATATCGTTTTTTGAGGCCCTTCCAGAACATGAGATTTCTCCTCGCGAATCATAATTCATCCCCTTTCACAGGAAAATAAACTCACTTTTCATCACTATACTATCCATCGGCCAGTTCAAGCGGACACTTTATCAGAACATGAGGCTCAAAACGGCCATGAGCATTGGTTTGCCCTTTTTAAGTGTCTCTTCCGGCCCACAGGTTCACACAGAAGCCGCAGGATAGTACCTCAGAGACCCAACTAAACAACAAACTTGTCTTATCGTAGATCGTCATCAAACCGTTTTTGGGTGAGGGAATTATCGTTTCTGACGATTCCGGTATTCAGTCTGTCCATTTGCCCTTACTACTCGATTCTATGCGCTGACGGCGAATAAAGAAAATAAAGTTAACAACAATACCGTGGGGAAAGAAAAATGGCGAGCGTTCCTCCACAACCGCTCGCCATATAACTTACTGGGCCTTTGTTTTCAAATATGTTATCGTCAAGAAATAACGCTTCCTTAATTCGAGGTCAGAAAAAAAATGTTATTTCGGCACGAATCATCACCCTTACTGTATGCACTCTCAATATAGAACTCCTGAAGGTAGTTCAATATCGGGCTGATGACGAGTACAAATCCATCTTTTCGGGCATATTCTCTGTTCCTGCAGAACAATGGGCTTTCCATTATTTTTTTGACTTTCGCTGTCATTGGAATATAGTATTATCCGTTTAAGGGGGAGCATTGAGCGAACTTCTCTTTGTTCCCAGCCGGACTTCCTCGGGTAAAGGTGATTGCTGTTATTCCAACAAATGTGGGAAATCACAGGGTTCTTATTGGAACAAGGAGATCGAAAGTACGGTAAATGAAGAGTTCTATCAGAGTTTGCACGTGATACATTCGGTGGTCGTGTAATTGATATATTTGTTATAAAAGGAAACCGCTCCAGGTAAATTCAACAATATATATTAGCTTTCTTTGGAAAGGAATAATCGCGATGAAACAAATGATAAATCGTTCGATATTTTTCTCAGTAGCAACTCTATCACTAATTCTCAGTTGCATAATCTCCCAGGGAACCGCCCTTGGAGCAGATGATACAATCGACCAAAATCGCATCAAATATATCTCCACGCTGCTTCCTGTAAAGCCGACAGGCTTTGGTTCGCCCATTTCTGACAGGAACGCATGGAAAAAACTAGCACGGAATGATTCATTTCAGAAAATAATCCAAGATGCAGAAAAGCTTCTGCAACAACCTATTCCCGACCAGTCTGATGACCTGTTTCTGGACTTCTCTCGCACTGGCAACCGCACCCGCTGGCAGAAAGTCAGCGGCATTCGACGCCGAAGAATAAGTACACTTGCTCTGGCCGAATGCCTGGAAAATAAAGGCCGTTTCATACCGGCCTTCGAAGAAATCGTCAGGGTGCTTTGTTCCGAACGTACCTGGGTCATGCCGGCCCATGACCAAGATCTTACCAACTTTAACCGAACAAGCACGGACATTGACCTCGGCTCTTCTACGCTTGCCTGGTCTATGGCAACCGCAGATTATCTGCTGGCTGATAAACTAAGTCCGAAAATTCGCCGGATTATATATAACAACCTTGATGAGCGTATCTTTGAACCATATCAGGGAATGGTGATGGGAAAACGTAATAAAAACTGGTGGATGACCACTACAAACAACTGGAACGCTGTTTGCCTGGCAGGAGTAACCGGGGCGGCTCTGGCCGTCATCGATCCGCCTGATCAGCGTGCCTTTTTTATAGACGCCGCAGAAAACTACTCAAAAAACTTCCTCGATGGATTCACTGATGACGGCTACTGTTCCGAAGGTCTTGGCTATTGGAACTACGGCTTTGGCTACTATATCATGCTCAGCGAAATGATTCACCAGGCCACCGGCGGCAAATTGGACCTGCTCCAAAATAACAAGGCCAAACAAGCCGCCACATTCGGCGCAAATATCAAAATCATCAACGATGTCTATCCCGCCTTCGCCGATTGTTCCATCAGGGCCCGGCCCAGCTCAAAGCTGATGTATTTTATAAGCCGGCGCTTAGGCCTGGCATTGCGCTCCTGGGAGCAAATTGATCCTGTCTCTCCCGGTGGCTCATTGTATCAAAGTATGATGTATTCCTTTCCCAATTCCGCTTCTCGCGCCCCGCTTAGTCAAGGCTCCTCCCATGGACCCGGCATACGCTCCTGGTTTGACAAAGCAGGCATCTTAATCTCCCGGCCAGGAGCTAATTCGTCCTCGCAACTGGCCGTCGCCCTAAAAGGCGGCCATAATCAGGAACATCACAACCACAACGATGTCGGCTCATTTGTTGTAGTATTGGGCGATAAGCCCCTGCTGATTGACCCCGGCGGAGAAGTCTATACCGCCCGTACATTCAGCTCCCGCCGCTACGAAAGCAAAGTCCTTAATTCCTTCGGCCACCCAGTTCCTGTTGTCGCCGACAAATTACAGCAAACCGGCAACCGGGCCCGTGCCCGCGTAGTCAGCCAAAACTTTACCGACAGTACCGATACACTGGTTCTGGATATTTCTTCCGCTTATAATGTGCCGGAATTAAAGAAGCTCGAACGTAAATTCGTCTATTCCCGCATCGGCAAAGGCTCTTTATGTGTAACCGACGAAGTCACCTTCTCCCGGCCTTGTACCTTCAGCACGGCACTGATTACATTCGACAGTTGGAAACAATCCTCTTCTCGTTCACTAATTGTCCACGATTCGGAAAAGGCTCTGCAAGTAAACATAAAGATAACCGGCTCAGACTTTAAAATAGAGCCGGAAACTATCAACGAAGACGTCAGCGCCCGGAAAAAACCCACCCGATTGGGCATTAACCTTACAGAACCTGTGACGCATGCCCTTGTTTGCCTTACAATCACGCCCGGGGAATAACGCAAAAGAAGAAAATATATAAGAACAGGCAGGACAAGCATTTATAATCCGCCACAGACTTCCCAAGCCAATGCTCTATCCAATTGAACTCAGGGAGAACATAAATCGATTCAGCCCATAGGTTAAGAGTTTAACCTTTTTTTGTCGTATTTATCCTGTTTACCGGTTTTCAAGTCACAAAAACATTGCTTTATGGCACTTACTATATAGAGACAGTCGGTTTTTGAAAGAGTTCTCAAGAAATTTAACAGGTTACTTATAGAAGACAATCGGCGGTTTAGCTTTTTCCAAGTGAAAATTCAGCCTGAATATGTTATTATAAGATGTGTCGTTAAAGATAAGGTCAAAGATGAAAAGAACAAACTCATACAACCGGATTAAAACCTTATTTATTATTTTATCCACAATAGTCGTCTGCTGGATTTCTGTTGCTCAGGCCGAACAATCCGGCTTCAAGCGAAAAGAAGTCGACTTGCGAATGTCCGGTGGCAGCCGGATCAAAGCCATCAGATACTACGAAGAAAAGGAACCATCTTTATTCAATGGACAGATCAATCAAAAAATGAGTGTCGTACGCAAAAGGGTTTTGCGGGATAACCTGCCTTCCAAGGAAAAGTCATTTAGCCTCATGTCGCTGCCGTCTGTGATGGCAAATATCATCGATTCTCCCCCCATTGATGGATTCGTACCGAGGATTGTCGTTACCGTTACAGATGATAGTTCAGATGACTTCGATTGGGTTGCTCAAGCACATATGTCTGTTGTCGGCAGGTACCTAACGGAAAATCCGGAGACTGACTTTACCATCGGATTGTTTGATACCGGTGCTTCAGCTCACATAATAAGCTACGCTGGAGCTAATCGCACAGGTATATACGATGCCGATTTAATTACATCGAGTATGGTAGAGATTCAAGGCGCAACGAACTCTGTTTTTGGATTGGTGAGCAAG
>CAZWME010000273.1:0-6670 GCA_964634515.1 uncultured Pirellulales bacterium
ATGCGATACTTTTATCATAAAAATAGCGGGCCAGGGTATACTGAAAACTGTGGTATTATTGAAGCAAAAAGTGATCTGGTTCTGCTGATGGCTGATGATATCTGGGCCTCACCAGAAATGCTGGAACAGCACCTCCAAGCACACGTAAAATATCCGCAACAGAACATAGTTGTGCTGGGTAACGTTGCACAATCGTCCGAACTGCCTCAATCAAATGTCCAGAAACACTGGGACCCGTTCCGATACGACCGTTTTGACGGTAAAGAATTTGTTGAGAACATTTATTTCTTCGCTTGTAATATCTCTATAAAAAAGAACTTCCTTCTGCAACATGGTATGTTTAAGGAAAGAAAAGGCGCAGGTAATGAAGATGTCGAACTTGGCTACCGCTTAGGGCAAAAGGGCCTCATGATTTATTACGAGCCCAGAGCCCTTGGCTATCATTACCATGTCGAGACACTGTCGAGTGCATGCGAGCGGAGCTATGAAAGAGGACGCAATTTTGATATGCTGAGTGAAAACATACCGCCGTCTATGATATTTCCCGCCTACAAGATCTGCTCGCTCAAAGCCGGACCAAAGGCTTTTCTGCGGATGCTGCCTCGCGAGATTATCAGGAGATGTCTGTTTAACAAGCTGTCTGTGGAGTACTTTCTGTTGCCTATTCTTCAGCGTGCAGATATCAGTCGCATTGCGGCCCTTTTCGGCAACAATCTCACATACCGCGGAACTGTTTACTACCATGTTAGAAAAGGCCTGCGAGATGCAAAGAAAGAAAAAGGAACAAACAAAACGAAACTAGTAATAATCTCCTGAATCAACCAAGATAAACAGAATCAAATATTTCTTGATATTTTTTATTTTAGCATTTATTATTTTGAAGTAACACTTTTCAATGTGTAGGATCAGCCGCGATGAGCTATTGACGTGGTTGTGAACAACCGAGTAGTATGAGGTAGGGTAAAAAAGCATATGGAGGAAAAAACAAGAATATTGAAGCTAATTAACGACCTCCTGATTCGAGAACCGCACACAACTTTTGAGTACGAAGACAAGAGAATTGAATCACCAATCGCTGATGGTAAGATATTCTGTATTGCAGTTGACAAAGGATACGGCTCAGCGCTATCAAATTGGGAGATGACAAAGCGAATTTGTTATCATATAACCGAAACTGTGATAAGTATTATCGCTTTGGTTCTTTCATTGCCAGCCATGCTCTTCGTTGCGTTGATCGTCAAGCTGGATTCGCCAGGGCCGGTTTTGTTCTTTCAGAAACGGCTATCGAGAAGCAAGCTTGTGTCCGGCAAGAGGCTGATGAACAATGACAGGTTTATCGTTGTCGATCCAGATTTTTCTCCTGAGAAGAAATACTGGGTTCCAAAGACGTTTTGGTTTGTGAAATTCAGAACAATGTATGTCGATGCCAAAGAGCGGTTTCCCGAACTTTATGATTACAACTTCACTAAGGAACAAATAAAACATATTCGATTCAAGGTAGAAAACGACGCACGCATAACAAGGGCGGGGAAATGGCTGCGCCGTTCGACTCTCGATGAGTTGCCTAATTTTTGGAATGTTTTAACCGGCGACATGAGGCTGGTGGGCCCCAGGCCTGATATCCCGGAAATGCTCGTCAACTACCAGTCTCACCAGATGCGTAAGTTCACTGTAAAGCCAGGCATTACGGGTTTATCACAAATCAACGGTAGAGGACGATTGTCGTTCCACAGCACCGTTGCTTATGACCTCCAATACGTGGACAATAAGTCCGTCCTTCTGGATATAAAAACTCTTTTTATGACCGTCTGGAGAATAGTCACAAGCCACGGTGCTTTCTAATATGCGTGCACGCTTCTCACTGTAAAATCCCCTAATTGTTCCGTCAATAACCATTACAGGTATATCAAGTTTACTGTTGGTATAGCACTACTATGTTGTCATTGAGATCCACTGTTCAAATCAAATACTGGATAGCCCTATTTACCGGCGTGCTGTTTGCCATTCTGGTTTGGGAAATAATGACACTGCAATTCCGATATGTCATGGCAATTTCAGTCGGAATTGTAATGATTTCCGTTGCCATAATTGCGATACGAAACATTGAAACGTTCATTATCTACGCTTTAATATTCAACATACCTCTCACCAGGCTTGGAAAATATTTTTTCCACCAAGGTCAACCCTACAGTATTGCCGTAGGTATAGCCCTCGGCCTTGCAGAAGTACTGCTTGTAATGGCCTATGTGGTTTGGTTTTCGCAGATATTCATCGCACGAACAAAGCCCATTCCCAAATTACAAAAGATCGACTACTTCATAATTCTCCTACTGCTGACACAGGCCATATCTTTCATTGGAGCCCCCAACAAAGCACTTGGTATATTCGACATCGTATATAACATCAAGCATATCCTGCTCTATTTCTTTATTGCTCACAAAGTGAAACGACACCACCTAAAGTGGATTATCACTATTTTTGTCCTCGCTATTTTACTTGAAAGCTCGCTCGCTTGTTATGAAAGACTGACCGGCAACGTAGGCATTGGGATGCGAAAAGGAGATGTGACATATTCGGACTTTGGCAAACAATACAAAGTCCTCGGCATCACGCATGTTATACGGGCTGAAGGTACTACCAAGGACTCTCACTCCCTTGGTCTGTACTATGCTATGCTGCTGCCGATTCCATATATTTTCATGTCAGTCCGAACTCTTAAAATGCCAATAAGGATCGTGCTGGCTGGCATCTTGGTGGCGGGGACAACAGGTCTTGTTGTTACGTTTTCACGGTCCGGATGGCTTAGCTTTGCGATATCATCGATTCTGGCAACGGGTATAATCGTCTTTCTTTGGGGTCGGCGCAGTGCAATACTTATTCCCATAGTATCGGTGCTGATTATCAGTATCCTGTATCCACAGGGCTTTCAACACATCTATGACCGTCTTGTTAACGCACCACCGGACATTCTTGAAAAACGCTGGGAGATGAACCGCACAGCCCTTGACATCTGGCGTTCCAGCTTTCTATTTGGATATGGGCCTGGTAACTATACCTGCGCTCTGGAAGATCCCGATACAACTGTAACCGAGATTGGCGTGATTGACGTTGGCGCCGTTAGTAAGCGACAAGACATACCAGTACATAACGCGTTTCTGTATGTCGCTGCTGAACTGGGTTTATTCGGGATAATAGCGTTTTTTGGCATTATTTTTGTTGCGATGGCGCAGTGCCTCAAGCTTCTTAAATGCCAAGACCCGATTATTCGGGGGATGTCACTGGTAGTACTAACGGGATTGACTGCTTATTTGCTCGATGGAATAACCGATCCGATGTTCCGAGAAGCGGTACCTTATGCACATCTTTGGGTATACCTCGGGCTCGTCATAGCGTTTAAACGTCTTGTGAATGAACGGAACACCTTAGTCGAGGAGGAGTGTTGTACCGGCGGTTCGAAAACGTCTTTTATTACCCTTAAGGAGAATGGCTATGAGCTATAGGACAAGACTGGTGCGAACTGCACTTGGAAACGTTACCAAACTTGCTCTTCAAAGAATCAGCATGGCAACTGACAGTGTTCTGTCAAAACCGACAAGTGTTTTCATTCTTGTAACACACAGTTGTAACCTCAGATGTAAGCAATGTAACGTTCCTCGCTTGACTGACCTTAGTAGCGAACTTTCAACCGAACAATGGAAAAAAATCCTGAGGCAGCTCCACGAGTGGCTTGGCCCCGTCATTTTGCGATGGGGGGGAGGTGAGCCCTTCATGAGAAAGGACATGCTCGAACTGCTAAAATACAGTGCCGAATTAGGTATGCTCAGTAATGTTGTAACCAATGGTCATCTCATTAACAAAATACTGGCCGAGAGAATCGTCGAAGCAGATACCTTCTGTCTCAGTGTATCCATAGACGGTATGCAGAAAGGGCATGATTTCGTCAGAGGCGACGGTGCTTTTGCAAAGGCTGTTGCCGCAATTCGCTTTTTAAATGAAGCACGCTCCAGGAATAAAAGTGACATGAGGATTATGATAAATACCACACTCATGGAAACCAACTTGGATGAAATCAACGACTTGGTCAATTGGGCTGAAACGGAAGGTCTAAATGGCGTATCCATTTCAGCTCTTCAAGAGACACTTGCAACGGCTAAACCGGATCCCAGGTGGTTCGAAAAAAGCCCTTTGTGGGTGCGGAATTTGAAAAAACTCGACAGGGTGATAGACGATTTGATTAAAAAGTCCGGTCCGAAATCGGCAGTTATAAATCCACCGACTTATCTAAGGGGCATCAAGAAATATTACCACGATCCAACAGCTCCAAAACCTACTGACTTCACCTGTCATGTTGGTCTCGACCATTTCAGAATTGGCCCACATGGCTATGTTTGTCTATGTCCATACATCCCATCATCACTTGTGGGAAATCTTATTGAAAGCACGCCCGAACAAATATGGAAATCACAAAAAGCAACTGTAAGCAGAAAAAAAATAAAAGCTTGTCACAAGAATTGCTCTATTTCCTGTCTATACAAACGGAGTTTAAGTGAGAAATTTGAGTTTTTCTTGAAGCTGTTTACATAGAGGCGGTTGGTGAATTTGGGCTTAAATAAAACAGAGGACATCATCTATCAACGATAAACAGTTCAAAATCAGCGTGATCATCGCCACGTACAATCGAAGCAACACTATACCAATGACGCTTCAGCACCTTGCTTCGCAAACCTTGAACTCATCCGACTTTGAAGTTATCGTAGTCGATGATGGTTCAACCGACAATACTGGAAACACTATTCACGCAATACAACCGGATTTGCCATACGAGCTGACTTACTTAAGACATCCCAACCGAGGTATAAGCTACACACAAAACCGAGGTATAAAAGCTGCCCATGCACCAATAGCCTGTCTCATCGCAGATGACATTCACCTTGCACCGCAGGCCTTACAGGCCCATATCGAGGACCACGAGCAAAATCCTGAGCCGAACATAGCAATTCTGGGAAAGACCTTGCAGTCTCCAAAGTTGACGCAGTCCGTATTCCTGAGAGTATGGGATCCATTGAGGTTCAGCGAACTGGAAAATCAGCGGGAACTGCCCTTCCAATTCTTCTTCGCCTGCAACATATCATGTAAGAAGGACTTTCTGCTAAAGAATGGATTGTTCAGCGAAACATTAGTCCAATGCGGAGCTTACGCCCATGAGGATGTGGAACTGGGCTACAGGCTTTCAAAAAAGAGGCTGAGAATACTCTACAATAAAAACGCATTAGGATATCACTACCATGGCGTAACACTGGATAAGGCAATGCAGACTGCGTATCAAAAAGGCCTGAACTGGCCAGAATTTCGCAGATTCGTGGATACACCCGAGTTGACTATCCGCTACCATGTGCTGCAACCTCGCTTTCTGAAAGATTATATCAGTGCCTTTCGCAGGGACAAAGCGTTGGTAGGGCTCGATAGCAAGCCTGTACTGCTTGCTATAAGTCAACTCGGTCGTGTGATTCTGTTCAATATGATTACAGTGCCATTTCTATGGTTGCCCATTTTGAAAAAGGCCGAAACGAGCCCATTTCTGGCCTGCTTTATGCACAGGTTGTTTTACCGCTGTGTCATATCGCATCATTTTCACAAGGGTGTCGCCCATGCACTCAAAAGCCGTAGAAAAACAAGACTTACTAACTCTGAGGAGAAAAGCAAATATCGTGAAGTTGAGTGTTGAGATATCCACCTTTAATAGAAAAAACGTTCTTCGGATGGTCCTGGAGAGACTGGCCCGCCAGACCTATCCCCACAACCAGTTTGAAGTAGTGATATCCGATGACGGCTCCACTGACGGCACTGGCGCATTGGTCGAAGTGATGAAAAACTCGATGCCCTATGACATCCGTTTCTTTGCACATAAACACTGTGGATGTGGTGGAACCCATAATATCGGGATACAACAGGCCAAAGGCGATATTGTCCTGATGCTGGCAGATGACATACTTCCGGAACCACATATTATTGAGGAGCACATAAAAACGCATGAGGAAAATCCAGAGGACAGCACTTTCGTCATGGGAAAACTAACGCAGTCGACGGAACTGCCACAGACCGTTTTTCAGAATTTCTGGAATTCCATTTTGAACCGTCTTTTTCCCAACTCAACGACCGAACAATACGATTACACTAATTTTTGGGTCAGCAACATGTCCTTTAAGAAAGAATTTATGCTCAAACATGGTATGTTCCAAGATTGGCCAGCCGCATCACATGAAGACCTTGAGCTTGGGTACCGGCTACAGCAAAAAGGAATGAAGCTGATCTTCAACCCAAACGCCTTGGGATACCACCATGATACCGAAACCATAGAAAGCATTAGCGCCAGGTCATATATGTCTGGATATAACTGGCACTTGTTTGAAGAACAGGTGCCGACCTTATGGGTTCGCAGGCGATCGGGGCATCTTAAATCATCGGATGGGCTGGGTCTATACGTGAAATGTCTGCTTAAAAATGGGCTCCATCGCATTTTCTTTAACAGAATTAGCACCTTTTCCTTGTGCATCCCACTAATCAGGAAAGCCGAAGTGATACCACCTTTTACCTTGCTGTTACCATTTTTAACAGGTAGAGTTGCATCCTATCATTTTCACAAGGGAATAGCGGACTACAAGAGAAACGG
>CAZWME010000274.1:0-6667 GCA_964634515.1 uncultured Pirellulales bacterium
CATCCACAGGCCAGATTTTTTCATACCCATTTTCTTTCTCCTTTTCTCGAAACCTTTACCTCATCTGCCAGCATCAAAATCTTCTAAATTTTTTACAAATTCTGCTATTATCCAGTCCGGAGTCGAAGCACCCGCCGTAACACCGGCTATATTCTTACCAAAAAGTGCATTTGTATCAAGTTCATTCCAGTTTTGCAAATGAAACGTTTGTTTATTATATTTTTTGCACAACTCCGCCAGTTGGCGCGTATTGGCACTTTTCAAGCCGCCAAGCACAAACATTATATCCACCCGCATGCACAATTGCACAGCCGATTCCTGTCTTTTTATTGCTTCCCTGCATAAAGTATTCATCACTTTTAACTCATTAAAATCGGAACGCCCTATTGCTCCAAGCACCTTGCCGAAATACTCAGGACTCTGCGTAGTTTGACAAACAATCCCCAGCCTTGCGTTATGGGGCAGCTTATGCAAGTCACTCTCATCAGCAACGACAACTACATTCGTGGCACAGCCCATAACAGCCTGGACCTCGGGATGGTCCTCGTCGCCTATAATTACGACTTCATAGCCATCGCCCGCAAGCTCGGCGGCTATGTGCTGTACCCTCTTAACCAATACACACGTAGCATCAACAATATTGAGCCCTTTTGCTCTGAGTTTTGCTATTTGTTCAGGGGCAGCACCATGGGAACGGATAAGAACCGTCCCTGAGCAAATTTGCTCAACTTCATCAACTGTTTTCAGCCCGATTTTGGCCAAGCGCTCTACTTCATCACTGTTATGAATAATCGGACCAAGACTATAAACAGAATTCCCATCTTTCTGCTGCGTTAGTGTTTTCTCGGCAACACTAATAGCATTTCTAACGCCGTGACAAAATCCACACTTTTCCGCAATTAAAACCTTCATAAAAACACATATATACAACAAACTTATCTTCGGGTAAACTTGTTTAAGGTAAAATTCTATACCAAAATCCCAATATAATCTACCAAAACTTTTTCAGCGAGGGCGATTGACAGCAGACATCCGACGCTGATAAATCTGTAGGGAACCTCTAAAAATTCATTTTTACTGCGAACGGCTGCAATCTCCTCCGGCGGTGTTGTCAGGCCAAACTTCGTCCTCGACATAGCTTTGGCTATGCCTGCGGCGATTTTGACCTTCCGCCTTGCCGGAGAAAATTTCGCTCGTTCTCGTGACAAAAGCAATTTTTAGAGGCCCCCTGTATTGTAACCGGCACTAATTCTCCCGGCCCGACAAAAAAAGTCTTTAACAGGCTTGAGATAACAGCTCTTTGAAGATATAATCACTCCAATTACAGAAAAAATCTGAAAAACGATTGGACCACAAATGCAAAAGAGAAAAACAAAACAAGACACAAGATTCAAGACACAAAACCCAGGGAAAATAACTTTTGTCTGTGGCCTGTGGTCTGTGGTCTGCGGTCTGCTATTGGCGGGCTGTGCCGAACAGCAGCAATACCCGGCGGCCAAACCAATCCGTGTGGAAAATACCGACAAACTCAGGGTAATGGAGGCCGCCGAAGACGTACTGGTTAAAATGCATTTTACCATCGAGAAGGCTAATCCCGAAAACGGCTTTATAAGGACGAAACCATTACAAGGCGCGCAATTCTTCGAATTCTGGAGGAGCGATAATGTCGGGGCCGACAACTGGCTTGCAAACAACCTGCACAGTATTATAAGGATTGTAGAGCTGAACATAAACGAACAAGACAAGGATTTATATATCAATTGCGATGTCAAGATATACAGATTGTCACTGCCAGAGCGAGAAATCCGCAGCGTACACGCATACGATCTGTTTTCAACCAGCGGCCCGACATTGCAGAAGATACAACTTCACCCTGAGCAGAAAGCAGATATGGCCTGGATAGATTTGGGTAAAGACGGGCAGCTTGCAACAGAAATTTTGAAGCGGATTGAACAACAAATCATATCCGGGCAAACAGCGAGTAACAAGATATGAGAGTACTGGTCTGCGGTGGAGCAGGATATATCGGCAGCAATATGACGGCCATGCTTAACTCCGAAGGGCATGAGCCGGTGATTTATGATAATCTCAGCAAGGGCCATATCGCTGCGGTTGGACAAACAACGTTCGTAGAAGGCAATCTGGACAATTATAAATTACTCCTCGAAACACTAAAGAAATATGATATCGAAGCGGTAATGCACTTTGCCGCCTTTATCGAAGTCGGAGAATCGGTTCAGGCGCCGCTTAAATATTATCGCAACAATTTTAGCTGTACTGAAAATCTGCTCTCGGCAATGGAAGCGGCCGGCGTGGAAAAGTTCGTGTTCAGCAGTACCGCAGCGGTTTACGGCATACCCGAATCCATCGACGGGGGAATTTCAGAAGACTTCCCGACCGAACCAATTAATCCCTACGGACAAACAAAGTTAGACGTTGAAAGAATGTGCTGCTATCAGAGCCGTGCTGGAAAACTGCGGTACGCATCGCTAAGATATTTCAACGCATGCGGCGCGGGAAAGAATGCCACTATCGGTGAGGACCACAGGCCTGAATCACATCTGATTCCTCTGACCATCCAGGCGGCAATGGGAAAACGCGACGATATAAAAATCTTCGGGACCGATTACGATACGCCGGACGGAACCTGTATTCGAGACTACATTCACGTTGACGATTTGTGCAGAGCGCATCTGCTGGTAC
Organism: uncultured Pirellulales bacterium; assembly: GCA_964634515.1. Taxonomy (GTDB): domain Bacteria; phylum Planctomycetota; class Phycisphaerae; order Sedimentisphaerales; family Anaerobacaceae; genus NIOZ-UU13. Next base: position 2,704 of record CAZWME010000274.1, read on the forward strand.
TGAACAAGCTGGACCAAAAGCGTGAATTAATTTATAACCTTGGTAACGGAAAGGGTTTTTCGGTCCGAGAGGTAATCGAAACAGTCAAGCAGGTCAGCGGTAAAGATTTTAAGGTGGTAACTGCAGAACGCCGGCCTGGCGATCCACCGATATTAACATCCGACGCCACAAAGGTCAGAAATGGATTGGGCTGGAAACCCGAAAAACCCGAACTTGAAGAAATGGTCTCCAGCGCCTGGAAATGGCATAACGAGCACCCCGACGGCTATCCGGATTAATTCAGGAGCACCAGGAAAGTAATTAATTATCCATCTATGAAATAAGAGGTATGAAAAATGAGTGAAATATTTGTTGGTCTTGATGTGGGCGGAACGAATGTCAAGATAGGCTTATTTGATTCCGAACTCGATAGGATTTCCAAAACATCGATCACGACCGAAGCGGATATGGGCCCGGAAGTGGTTATTAACAATATGGCTCAGGCCGTTAAGGAGCTTCTTGTTGAGGCCGGTTTTTCTCTACAGGACATCGTTGCGGTTGGCATAGGAACACCCGGGCCGGCCAAATACAGCGAGGGTATCATCATCAGGTCAACGAACATGCCGAAATTCAAAAATACTCCAATCTGCAAAATGCTGAACGAAAGGCTCGGAGCGCCGGTCGTCTATGACAACGATGCAAATGTTGCCTGCTGGGGTGAATATATAGTCGGGGCCGGTAAGGGTGTCAAAAATATCGTCTTTTTCACACTCGGCACAGGCATCGGCGGAGGAATTGTCAGTAACGGCGAACTTGTCCACGGCTGCGATGAAAACGGAGCCGAACTTGGACACATGATAATATACCCGGGAGGCAGAAGCTGTAACTGCGGCCAAAAAGGATGTGTCGAAGCATACGCATCGGCCGATTCGACTGCAAGAAGAGCTACCGAGGCAATCGAAGCCGGAGCCGAATCCAGTCTTAAAAAAGTATTAGATGAAAAGGGTAAAATAACCAGCAAGGACATCTACGGGCATTTAGCCAAAGGCGACAAATTAGCCAAAGAAATAACCGACGGGACCGCCGAGGCGCTTGCTATTACCTGTATAAATATGCTGCATACAACCGAGCCGAAGCGAATAATTTTTACCGGGGGAATGATTGCCGCCGGTGACGTATTGCTGAACCGAATAAAGGAATTTTTCGATAAGCATATCTGGACCCTGAAGAAAGAAAGCGTCGAGATTTGCTTTGCCATGCTCGGTGAAGACACAGGCATAATAGGCGCCGCCGCTCTTGCCCGTCACGCAAAACAACAAGGCAAACTAAAATAAGTTACGGGCTGCACATTGTATAGTCATTGTCACCTTTGTTGACCATGCAAAGTCTCTATGTGCTCCTTTGCGATATTTCCGGAAGGATTTTGCTTTGAGACAATCGGCTGATTGCCGTTGGCAAGCTTATAAGTGTCGTTGGCAATCGCGGCCTGTTCATTTGTGGGGATAACGAACACTTTGACCTCACTGTCTTTGGTATTTATTTCAGCTTCTTTTGCGATTGCGTCCTTGTTCTTTGCCAAGTCAAGCTGCACGCCTATTTGAGTTACGGAGTTACATATCTTTTCTCGCATAAAGACGGAATTTTCCCCTATTCCACCGGTAAAGACCACAGCGTCAACGGTATCCAGAACAGCGGCATAAGCGCCAACGTATTTTTTAATACGGTAGCAGAAAACATCGATGGCAAGTTTTGCCCGAGCATCACCTTTGCGTGCGCACTGTTCGATATTTCTCATATCATTCGAGACGCCCGATAAACCAAGCAGGCCGCTTTGCTTGTTGCAAAGGTCATTCAGCTCTTTTACGCCATAACCTTTATCGGCAAGGTAAAAGAGTATGGCCGGGTCAAGGTCGCCCGAACGGGTTCCCATTGGAACACCTTCCAAAGGTGTAAGCCCCATAGAGGTATCAATCGAGTTGCCCTCTTTTACGGCGGTAACGGAGCAGCCGTTTCCGAGATGGCAGGTAATGGCGTTGATGTCATATTTTCCTTTGCCCATTATGGCCGCGGCGCGACGGGCCACATATCTGTGAGAGATTCCGTGAAAGCCGTACCTTCGGATGCCGTACTTTTGGTAAAGCTCATACGGAAGGGCATACATATATGCAACTTTCGGAATTGTGGCATGAAACGCGGTATCGAAGCAGGCTACCTGTTTGATATTAGGTAGATGGTGCTGTGCGGCCAGGATACCGGCAAGATTCGGCGGATTGTGCAAAGGGGCAAGGTCTGCGAACTTTTTGATTGAGCCAATTACCTTTTCGTTAATGATTACAGAGCCGGTGAACTCTTCGCCTCCGTGAACGACCCTGTGGCCGATGGCGCCAATCTCGGACATCTGCTGCAAAACTCCCACTTCTTTGTCGGCAAGCGTTTGAAGTATAAGCTCCATCGCCTTTTGAACATCTTCAACCTTTGCTGTTATTGTATGGATTTTGCCGTGATAAAAATGAGAAAGTGAAGAAGTTCCTTCTCCTATTCTTTCTACAAACCCTCTGGCAATAACCTCCGCCCCGGGCATCTGGTACAAGTAATATTTGACCGAAGAACTGCCTGCATTTATGACGAGTACTTTCATTGTCACTGCTGTCCTTTCAAACATGACTGAGGCTTATCCTGTTTGGTATTTGTGTTCTCTAATAACTGACCCAAAGTCAGAATAACCGTAGCAATAATATCATCAACAGTTGCTCCTCTTGAGAGGTCCGTTATGGGTTTCGCAAATCCCTGAAGAAACGGCCCGATGGCCTGGGCATTAGCCATATACTGGGTGAGCTTATAAGCGATATTTCCTGAGTTGAGGTCGGGAAATATTATGACATTTGCATTTCCTGCAACGGAACTTTGGTCTTTAACCTTTTTAGCGGCCACCCTGGGAACTATGGCCGAGTCGGCCTGGAATTCGCCGTCTATAGCCAAATCAGGCTGGCGTGCCCGGGCGATTTCGAGAGCCTCCCTGATTTTTTCCACAATCGGACCGGTTGCACTTCCCTTGGTGGAAAACGACAAAAGAGCCACGCGAGGTTCCTGTCCCAAGAGTCTCTTTGCACTTACGGCGGAAGCCAACGCAATGTCCGCCAATTGCTCGGCCGTCGGGTCGATGTTGACGGCACAATCGGCATAAATGAATGGCTTGTCCTTTTCCCCGAGAAAGCTGGGAATAACCATAAGAAAATAACTGGAAGGAGTTTTGATTCCGGGAATCAGACCGACGGTTAAAACCCCGGCCTGAATAAGAGTCGCAGTCGCGCTGGCAACACCGCCGACAGCAGTGTCAGCATCACCGCAAGAGACCATCATGCCACCATAGAATAACGGCTTTGCGACGATACGTTTTGCTACGGCTAAAGAAATGCCTTCTCTTCGACTGCTGTATTTTGTCGCATAAACCTCGAGTTTATCGTTTTGTTTGGGATTTATGATTTCGATACCGTCGAGATTAACACCGGCTTTTTCAATCGACGCCTCTATCTGGGCGGGTGTTCCGAGCAAAATCGGCCGGGCAATATCTTCGTCTTTGAGCCTGCGGGCGGCGCGCGCTATCCGCTCATCTCTGCCCTCGGGTAAAACAACCGATAGATTTTTCCCGCTTGCTTTCTCCCTGAAACTACTTATAATATCCATCCTCACTACTTCCTTGTTTTGCAAAGAGTAACATTCTGTTGTTGTGTTTTTAATAGTTCTGTTTGAAGTTTAATTGTGAGCTTATAATTATGCAAGAAGAAATTGAATTCGTACGATTAGTTGGTAATGAAAGAAGAGTAGGCTCTCGCCTGGGCCGTGTTTCACAGAACTGGCAGGGTAAGAAGCAATGCTTCCTAATGATAAGCCCTCACGACGATGATGCGGTTCTCGGAGCGGGTTTGCTTATTCAATTAGCCAAACGGGAAAATATACCTGTGTATATACTAATCGTTACCGACGG
>CAZWME010000275.1:0-6664 GCA_964634515.1 uncultured Pirellulales bacterium
CAGAGAGGTAAGGTGACGTAATGCCATACTCAGAGATGGATAACAGTACGTTAGCGCTTTTGCCTCTCATATCAGAACGGGCCCGAAAGGAACCCAGGTTGCAGTTTACGAGCCTTGCTCATTTACTTAACGAAAGGTTTCTACTGGAATGCTACTTAGAGCTTGGCAGAGACCGAGCCGGTGGTATTGATGGTATTGTTTGGTTCGTATTTCGGATCAAAACTGGAGGCGGTCACAGCGGAGATGTGCTCACCGAAGGTCATATCATAGGCATAAGGCTCAACCGTGAAGCTCCAGGTCTTACCTTTGTGGATTCCGGGATTGGCTGGGACATTGACCTCATTGATGCGCCAGTAATAGCTCTGGCCCCAATCGAGCATCTCCGGAGGAGCATAGCTCGTGCCAGCCTGGCCTGGACTCACGAGAAGGTCACTGTCAGTATCGGCCTGGTTGACATCGTCAAAGTTGGTACCGAAGTAAACATTGTGGGTAGCAGCATAAATACCCGGACTCCAGCTTAATGGCGCATCCCTCTCAACAAGGGTCGATTCGTCGCTCGGGCTCGGATTTGCGGCGAGTCCACGAGGTCCAGCTCCAGGTCGCTGTTCCGTCCCCCCATCATGAACGACCGCATCGACGATCAATTGGTGGATAGCAGCTCCCTCGCCTCCAACCAGGGCAACAACATACTCGCCGACGCTGCTTATGCCACCAAACCATGTTCCGTACCACATTCCGTTGCCAAGGTCGATGATGTCCGGATCAATGCCTTCATTCCCCCCGAGATAATCGCCGTCTTCACCGTCGTGAGCCGACCAGATTTCAGGAAAGGCCCAAACGTCTCCGCCACCTTCCCGGGTAATCTGGATATTCATAGTCATCGTTTCACCGTCACTTTCCGGAACTGACAAATAGAAGCGTCCCTCCCCCCATGCATCGAGAACCTGGGCCCCCTCGTTCCACCATCCCCCAACAACTCCATCGATGAGGAACTCGGGCGCTTGCAGTTCCGGTTTGTAGGCAAATTCGGTGGGTTCGGGAGGCTCTATATCAAATTCCCACACGGTAGCACACCATCCCTCGGCACCTGCGAAGTCCGGTGGATTAAGGTCCTCAGACCTAACGTTATTGCTGATACCCAGCACTAAAAAAAGGAAAATTAAAAGAATCCCTTTTTTTGCGCGTGATATTCCTCCTTCAAGAGATTAGATTATATGCCACAACTTTATTTTTACTAAATATTTACTGTCAAGTCAAGAATAATCAAAGCAGGACTATGCTAATACCTACACTTGCCCTGATTTACGAGAATAAATATAATTAAAAAATTTTGGAGGAACAATTGCGAGAAAAGCAGGCTTTAGAAATATATATTTGCCTTTGTCATACCATGAATTTAAGATGATTGAGTGCCTTATTCTTTAATGTTTCGTACGTGTTACGGATATCCAGTATGCAAAGGAGAAGTTAATGCTTTCAGCATCACTACTTGCAGCAACGCGGGTAACGACCATCGATACAGTAATAGTATGGGTGTACCTGATTGGGATCATGGTTCTGGGGATTGCAGCGGGCTATCGTAAGAAAGCCACAAGCGAGCAGTTCTTTTTGGCCGGTAAGACACTTCCATGGCCGATGGTAGGGGCAGCCTTATTCACTGCTAATATTTCGACAATTCACTTGGTCGGTCTTTCTGCGTCAGGATTTAGCGAGGGAATTGTCGTCGGGAACTTCGAGTGGATGGCATCATTCTGTCTGATTATGCTGGGTTTAATATTTGTACCATTTTATCTCCGTACAAAAATTAGTACTTTACCTGAATTTTTGGAAAGGCGATACAACAAGACCTGCAGAATGATTCTGGCGGTGATTTGTATCTGGTCGGCCTTACTGGTTCATATCGGTGTTAGCCTGTTTGCCGGGGCAACTGTATTCAAATATTTCTTCGGTATTAATCCGACGACAGCGATTGTCATCATTGCGGTCATCACAGCCATCTACACCATTCTCGGTGGTCTTAAGGCGGTCGTTGTCACGGACTCCATCCAGGCTGTACTGCTCTTGCTCGGTTGTATTCTTCTGACAGTATTCGGACTGAGAGCTCTTGGCAGTGTTGGGATCCATAGCTGGGCTGATCTACGTGCTGCAACCAAGCCAAATCAGCTCAGTATGGTTCATTCTCTGAGGGACGTGAACGGCAACTTTACTCCATACTCTTGGTTTACGGTTATGATTGGCTATCATGTGCTTGGTATTTGGTACTGGTGTACGGACCAGACGATTGTCCAAAAAACCCTGGGAGCCAAGGATATGAGAAATGCTGAGCTCGGTGCCGTATTTGCCGGTGTCCTGAAAATCCTGCCTTTGTTCTTTATGGTGTTTCCAGGTGTATTAGGTTATATCCTTTTCAAATCCGATATCGGTGAAGCAAATGAAACACTGGTCGTTATGATTGATAAGTTGTTGCCTCCGGTTATCAAAGGATTTTTCGCTGCAGGCCTTCTGGCCGCCGTTATGAGCACCGTAGAAGCAGCATTGAACAGTACCGCAACAGTAACGGCAGACGATCTCGTTAAACACCTCTGGCCCAACATCCAGGACCGTACACTGGTTCTCATAGGTCGAATCACCGCAGGTGTTGTCATTGTGCTGGCAATGATATGGTCTCCTTACTGTGGGAGATTTGAAAATATTTTTGTGGTGATTAATCAAGTACCGATGATGTTTGCTCCGGCTATAACCACGGTATTCGTTCTCGGTGCGTTCTGGAGCCGTGGCACTAAACAAGCGGCCATGGCTACCTTCGCGGTCGGTGTTGTGATTGGCTTAGTTTACTTTATCGTTGATCTCCCTCACGATGTGAGTGCCAATGAGGTTTTACCTGCGATTAAAGCCAGGCGTGTGACGAATGACAAAATCGTAGAGCAATGGACAGCAATTCCAAAGGCAGAAAAACCAGCCATATTGACAACTGGTATTGCTGCTGATAAGCTCCTGGATGATTGGAAAAAGATACCCTATAGCGTAACTAAAGCCGTGATTAAGGCGAATAATTGGGAAAAGCAAGACGATGCCAAACATAAGATTGCTGCCGGTTATGTAGCTTTACCGGCTCGTTATTTACAAACGGCCCTGGAGTCGAACGTAGTCACTATAGACAACATCATTGAGACCAAGGGATCAGTACCGGCGGCAGAACTGACGGCTGCACTCGCATCGGGGACATTACCGTCCGCCTGGAAGGTCGCGAATTATGGCCGTGTTACCCATGGTATAGGCATTCCATTTATGATGATGGGCCTGATTTTGCTGACGATGTGTATCATTATTTACGTGATTGTCACCATAAGGACACCGGCACCGACACAGGAAGAATTGGATGCTATGGGTTGGCGTGCCCCCCTTAAGGTTTTGACTGAAACGAAAATTAAAGGCCCGACCGATCCTCGCATGATTGCCCTGGGACTCATTATCCTGATGATCATTCTCTATATTATTATGCGTTAGCTGAGGATTAGGAGGAGATCAAATGAAACAACATACCACAATCGTTATTGCGGTCTTGGTCCTCTTTGGTCTGTTGTATACGGCTAAAGCTGATGAGTTTTATGCGTACTACACTCGGTTGCCGTATGTGATACCCCTTGATCAGGCCGACTATATACCCACAGAACTCGATGCTGAATCAAAAGCTATACTCGATGCTATGGAAAACGCGGAAGAAGAGGGAGATTATGAAATCGAAGAAATAGAGTTCGAAGATTTGCCTGAATCTGTTCAGACCGCAGCCCGGAAAGAGTATCCGGATCAGCCTCTTATGGGTGTAGAGATAAATCGAGATGAAGAAGAGATTCTCTATATCGTTATGTTTGAAGTCAATGGTGCAGAAGCAGGCCTGGAATTGACTTCTGATGGCGACATTGTAGGACGTTGGAGGGATGACGAGGAAGAGAAAGATGATAAAGATGAGAGTGGAACTGGAAAGGGGATTTCCGGCAAATACGCTGATATTATTGTGAATGTTGCTAAGGGACGACAGTTCATCTTTGCACGCGGGTTTTCTTACCTGCCGTATTGGAAGACGGAGAAAGGCCGGTGGTTCGTTAAGGAGCTCGTGCCGCGTCAGAAAGATGTGGCTTGCGTTTACTCCTATGTGCGTATCATCGAGAACAATCCTGATTTTGTACTTATCCATTTGCGCTATATACCGAATCTGGATAATCCCAGTGGATTGACCGGAGCCGTGCATGAATATTTCAAGGTGCACCAGGACGGCAAGGTGATACGCAGGATTAAATCAGCAACAGAAAAGTTGGTGGACTACCAGGATCCCGCCAATGCTGTGCTGCAGACACTTATACTTAAATCTGACGGGATTGAACAGCTCGATTACGTACCCGCACAACTGTCTAAACAGACACAAGAAGCTGTACCCGGAGCGCTGGTCAAGTCTTCAAAGGTTGGTTCTCCTGCTGCGTGGTGGCGATTCGATGAAGGCTTACAAGAGCGGCCTTACGAAAGAAAAGATCTAACTCGAGAAAACATCAGTGGTAAAGACTGCATGGTCCATGGAAACATCACGTTATGGAAAAAGGGAGTCTCCGGAACTGCGTTGGCATTCGATGGTTATCATTCTGCAGTAAAACTCCCGAATGCGGATACGCCGAATATCAAAGATAAGCTGACTCTCGAGTCATGGATTGTGCTGGGTGCGTATCCCTGGAACTGGGCGCCGCTGATCCATCAGTCCACCATGGATGTGGGACCTGTTGAGCGGGGCGTTTACGATGAGCACGGAAAACGCTTTGATCGCAAGAAAGGCCGAGGCTACTACCTGGGTGTAGATGGTTATGGCTATCCGATTTTTGTTGTTGATGGCAGGGAAGTTAAAAGCTCGATCAAGCTCTCTACTTACCGCTGGACACACCTTGCCGCAACATATAACGCAGGAAAGATGACTATTTATGTAGACGGTAAGCCGTATGGCATGGCCCAGACGACCGGACCAATCAATGTCCCCGATGTTGATCTGCTGATTGGATTGAACAACCGCAAGGGCAGAGCAACAGATCCCGTACGCTCACCGATTTGTCATATGCCGATGATATATGGTATCGAAGGACTCATCGATGAGGTCAAGATATATGATCAAGCTTTATCTCCTGAGGATATCGCGGCTTCATATTATCGCCTTAAGCCTGATTTTGCCTCACTACACGGAACGGATCTGGAACCACGCACTTTGCCCGGTGAAACAGGACCGGCTCGGAAGTTCGGTGCTGTTTATAAGACCCTCACATATCATCCCCTCTGGGATAACCTGTGGCGTCCCGGTGACTATGCCGATCTGGTGGTTAAGTTTGACACAATTCCAACCAGCGTTGTCTATTGGCGAGGGGCTAATGGTGCCGCCGGTTGGGTTACTGAAAACAATAAATGGATGGAAGACCAGAGCTGCGAGGTCGGCGGCCCACATGGCTGTTCCGAACACATGGCCGACAAAGACTGTCGCCACGCTCATGTACGCCTGATCGAAAATACAGATGCACGCGTTGTTGTACATTGGCGTTACGCCTCGATAGATGTGGACTACCTTTTTCCGAATCAAAGTTTTTGGGCAGATGAATATCATACGATTTATCCCGATGGAACCGCTGTACGTAAGGTTAACTTCCATGGTGGTCGTCCAGGCTGGCAGGATGTTCAGTTTTTCAACCAGCCCGGGACTCATCCGCGGGACAATATCCATCTGCAGGCCCTGTCTCTGGCAAACTTGGATGGGCAGGTGCGTCACCTGACCTGGGAGCCTCCGAATAATGTGCCAAAAAATAGCCTGCCCAATGCCTGTATCGAGCAGGTAAACTTTAAGTCGGATTATAAAGTCTTCCTGATATTCCAGAACGGTACCCGCATTAATCCCTGGGGTGCAAAGGAGAATTCTCGACATACGGAAGATCCCTTTGCCGGCCCATGGAATCACTGGCCTGTTTCCATGATTCCCTCGGACGGTCGCTTTGCCGTATCCAATGATCGATTAACCCATGCGGCCGTTGCCGCTGCCGACAATGTCACGGAACACGGTAACATGGCGATTTATGGCTTTAATAAAAACGACATCTCCACCTTACTGCCTCTGGTGCGTTTCTGGAACAATCCCCCTGCCCTCTCCCGTACCCGGGGCTGTACCAGTAAGGGATATGATAAGGCGCAACGGGCTTACGTCCTGCAAGCCCGCAGAAAAGAACTGTCGTTTACTATCAATAGCAATTCTGCCTCACCATTAGTTAATCCTGCATTCGTCGTAAAAAACTGGGCCGCCAACCAAAAGGCCAGCTTAAAAATCAATGGCAGCAGAATTCCTTCTAATAAACAATGCCGGCAGGGGATTGTAAGAGATACTGATGGCAAACCCATGCTGATTTTATGGCTGAAAATACAGGCAAATAAGCATACGAGAATTGTGATTTCTGCAAATAGTAATTAACTATAGTGGGAAAATCAAAGGGGCGCAGAGCTGTTATTGAGCGTTGATGAGCTGAGATATGTTGCAGATCCCTGGTGGATGGATTACAATCACTACTGAACGCATAGTAGCCTTGATTATATGGCTCCGGCGGCATTCGCAGCGATGTGTCTTAAGCAAGGTTCCGGTTCCCTCCGCCTT
>CAZWME010000276.1:0-6645 GCA_964634515.1 uncultured Pirellulales bacterium
ATTTAGTAATAGACCTTTTCTTTTTAGAGTATCAGCCGCAGAAATCATCATACAAAGACTCTATAGAATCGCCGGAAGTCTTTTATGAGACGCTATTATTGAAAACCGGGCCTTGCTTTCACGCATCCACGTACATCTCATGGGTGCACGCTTCACCGAGCACAAGCAAGGCCCTTTTTATCGAAAAGCGAAGATTTGTAAGATACACACAGGTACGGATACACACTTCACCATAGATTTTATATACCAAATTGCCCTTCATTTCAAGTTATTTTTCGTTTTTTCAAGAATTTTATTTTCCATTATTGAGATTTCGTTTTGCAATTGCCCTACCCCAATATCCGCTCAGCCAACCAGCTTCGTTTTTCTCCCCTGCCATTGGCGATAGCCATAATTGCCACCGCACCCCGGCCTGCTTATGATTTACCGAGAAAAAGATTGACACTCAATATCGGGCGGAGTAAATAGCGTTTGGCTATTGGGATTTTTTAAGTCAGTGACCGCCCGAATTTTAGTCGGCTGTTTTTAGGCAATGCTTTATCGATGAAAGGATGAACTCTATGTGGCTGCTAATCCTGCTTCTTTTTGCTGTTGTTTTCATCATTATCGCTACGACCAAGCTAAACCTGCATCCTTTTCTTGCACTTTTGATCGCCGCATTCGGATACGGCATCTTATGCGGAAAAATGTCACTTGAGCAAACAGTCGAGGCGGTCAATGCGGGCTTCGGCGGCACTATCGGCTATATCGGTATCGTTATCTTGGCAGGAGCGGTCATCGGGACATTTCTGGAAAAATCCGGCGGCGCGTATAAACTGGCCGAGAGCACGCTCAAACTGGTCGGAAGCAAGAATGTACCTATGGCTATGGGCATAATCGGGTATATTGTCAGCATCCCCGTGTTTTGTGATTCGGCCTTTGTCATCCTTTGTCCCCTGGCCAAAGCGCTGTCGGGCAAAGTAAAGATATCGTTAGCGGCAAGTGCAATAGCGCTTAGTCTCGGTCTCTATGCCACCCACACAATGGTGCCGCCGACTCCCGGGCCTGTGGCGGCGGCGGGTCTGCTGGAGGCCGACCTTGGCCTGGTAATTCTGTGGGGAGCGCTGGTAAGTATTGTCGCCCTGGGAGCCGGCTGGCTGTTCTCAATAAAGTTTGCAGCCAGGATATACATCAGCCCCGAGGCGGAATCGCCGGAACAGGATACGCAGCACCGTCAGGTGTCCTGTGGAAAACTCACCGCCGAAGCACCTTCCGCTCTCAGGTCGATTGTTCCAATCCTGCTGCCTATAGTTTTGATTATAGCCCGTTCAGTCGGTGACTTTCCAAGCCATCCATTCGGCCAGGGTAATATGGCGACATTTATAAGTTTTGCCGGTCAGCCGGTAGTGGCGCTTCTCGTTGGCGTTTTCTTTGCACTGCTGCTGCCGAAAAAACTTACTACCGAAATGCTTTCATCATCAGGCTGGGTCGGCCAGGCGGTCGTAGCCGCGGCGACGATTATTATCATAACCGGCTGCGGCGGCGCCTTCGGAAAGGTACTGCAGAATTCAGGAATCTCCGATGTTGTGAAGGGATATCTGGGCCAAAGTGCAAGGTTTAGTATATGGCTGCCTTTTATCATCGCCGCGGCACTCAAAACGGCACAGGGTTCGTCAACCGTAGCCATCATTACTACAGCGGGTATAGTTGCACCGCTTTTGGGGACGCTCGGTCTCGAAACTCCGACAGCAAGAGCACTTGCCGTGGTAGCCATCGGTGCCGGCTCTATGGTGGTCAGTCATGCAAACGACAGTTATTTCTGGGTAGTGACGGGTCTGTCTAAAATGAGCGTCAAGCAGGGCTATAAACTGCAAACACTCGGGACACTCATAGAAGGATGTGCCGCTGCCGTTACGTTATGGATTATCAGTCTGGTAGTTCTCTAAAAAAAACAAATAACTCTTGATGGAACTTTAGTTTTATGAAAATCGTCATTGCAACAGATTCGTTTAAGGGGACCCTCAAAGCTTATGAGGCCTGTGAAATCATCGCAAAGGCCATCGCTGAAATCAAGCCCGATGCCAAGCTTGTGATAAAACCAATGGCCGATGGCGGTGAGGGCACCGCAGGGGCGATGATTAAAGCAGCCAACGGCCGATGGATTGGGCAAACGGTAACCGGTCCCGTGCCGGATATGCAGGTCGAAGCGGGATTTGCCTGGTTCGACGACAAAACAGCTCTTGTCGAGATGGCTTCGGCCAGCGGACTCGAACTGCTTTCTTCCGAGCAGATGAATCCGCTCAAAACAACCACCTACGGAACTGGTGAGCTTATAAAAGCCGCCCTTGAATATGGCGGGCGGAAAATTCTCTTAGCAGTAGGCGGCAGCGCAACTGTTGACGGCGGTCTCGGAGCAGCTATGGCTTTAGGATGGAAATTCCTTGACAGCCAGGACAATCAAATCCCGCTCGGCGGTGCGGCCCTCGATAACATCACAAAAATTGTCAGACCTGAACACCTTAATCTTGTTCCGGTCGAAGTCCTCTGCGATTGTGACAATCCACTCTGTGGCGAGACAGGCGCAGCTAAAGTTTACGGACCTCAAAAAGGCGCGACAGAGAAAATGGCAGAACAACTGGAGAAAGGCCTTGCCCATCTGGCCGACCTCGTGAGCGAACAACTCGGTCGTGATATAAATGTCCCCGGCGCAGGCGCAGCAGGCGGACTGGCCGGCGGCGCTATTGCTTTTATGGACGCCGATGTCGTATCCGGCATAGAGACGATAATGGCCCATAGCAACCTTCTCACAGAGCTTGAATCCTCCGACTGGGTCATTACGGGTGAAGGTTCTTTCGATAAGCAATCGCTCTATGGAAAAGTTGTTTCCGGAATCTTAAAATCAGCCTCGAAGTCACACACCCGCGTTGCCGTACTCGCAGGCCAGGTAAATATATCTCAACAGGAGTACGAAAAAACAGGAATCGCCGCTGTCTTATCCTGTAAAGATGCCAATATGTCGCTCGAATACGCACTCGAAAACAGCCGCGAGCTTCTTTACTCGGCCGCACAGCGTTTCGCAACGCAACACCTGTCTGATTGCCGCTGAAAGCATATAATAGAACCTGCAAAATGCAATTAAGTTTGATTTTTAAATGCCCGAAATTTAAGATATGGTATCTACACAACTAAAGCAAACCAGCCCGGATTTTGGCTGAGCCAATCGATAACATGTGAAAATGAGAACTATAATGCGCAAGCCGGCTATATATCTTATTATTGGTATCAATATAGTGGCTGTAGCCGTAGTCTTACTAATTGCTCTCTATGCGCCCGGGCCCCGGATAGAGGACATATCAGCACTTTACCGGGACAATGCCGAATACAACAGCCTGGCGATTCGCTATCCGCTTAACGAGACACTTTTCCCACCGGAAATCGCTGCCCCTACATTTCATTGGGAAGACGGCAGCTCCAAATCCGACAGATGGCTTTTGACAATTAAATTTCAAGATAATGAGGACCTCATCAATATCCTCCTCCATGAACCTCGGTGGACACCAGAATCGGACCAGTGGGAGCTTATAAAGAATCGCTCTCTGGAAAAGCAGGCAGTTGTTACTATTCTTGGAGTTAATCGCCGGAGCCGTTGGAAAATCTTCTCGGCAGGTAAAATCTCAATCACAACATCCGGAGACGCGGTCGGGGCGCCGTTGTTCTACCGGGAAGTGAACCTGCCCTTTATCGACGCCGTCAAGGACCCCTCGCACATTCGATGGCGATTCGGTGACATCTCTTCGCCACAGCAGCCCCCGATTGTTCTGGAGAAACTTCCGGTCTGCGGGAACTGTCACTCGTTTTCCTCAAGCGGCGAGACGCTCGCAATGGACGTGGATTATGCCAACAATAAGGGATCGTACGTTATCACAGAAGTCGCCGAACAAATGCTTCTTAGTCCCAGTGACATAATAACATGGAGTGACTACAGGAAGGAAGACGGCCAGCAGACCTTCGGCCTTCTTTCGCAGATATCACCGGACGGCAGATTTGTAGTGAGCACGGTCAAGGACGAGTCCGTCTTTGTTCCGAAACCGGAACTGGCCTTTTCACAATTGTTTTTCCCCATCAAGGGCATCCTGGTTTTTTATGACAGGCAAGCGGGCACATTCACTGCATTGCCGGGAGCGGACAACCCACAATATGTACAAAGTAATCCGACCTGGAGCCCGGACGGCAAATATATTGTTTTTGCCCGAACCAAAGCCTACAAGCTCAAGAACGTCAGAGGCCCGCGAAAGGTGCTTCTTCGTCCGGAACAATGCGAGGAATTCCTAAAAGAGGGAAAGCAATTTTTGTTCGATTTGTACAGGATTCCCTTTAATGATGGAAAAGGCGGCAAACCAGAGCCAATCGAAGGGGCATCCAACAACGGTATGAGCAACTATTTTGCGAAATACTCACCGGACGGCAAATGGATAGTGTTCTGCAAAGCGAAAAGCTATATGCTGCTTCAGCCCGACAGCGAACTGTATATAATCCCGTCCGAGGGGGGCAAGGGAAGAAGGTTGCGTGCCAATACAAACCGGATGAACTCATGGCACAGCTTTTCGCCAAACGGCAGGTGGCTGGTTTTTTCTTCAAAAGCAAATTCGGCCTATACCCAGCTTTACCTCACTCATATCGACGAAGAGGGACAGAGCAGTCCCGCCGTGTTGTTGTCGCAATTTACCGCTTCAGACAGGGCCGCCAATATACCTGAATTTGTCAATACCAAACCTACTGCGATTGTAAGAATCCAAGATAAATTTGTTGACGACACCTCTTATCTGAGGGCCGCGGATGAATACCTCAAAGCCGATGATTTTGCCGGCGCGGAACGACAATGCAGAAAGGCGCTGGAGCTGAATCCAAATAATGCGCTGGTGCATGGCACTCTCGGCGTGGCATTGGCCCGGCAGGGAAAAGTTGATGAGGCAATCGGGTATTTCTCGGAGGCGATACAGCTTGAGCCGGGTTACGTCGATGCACATTACAGTCTCGGTCAGGCGATGGCCCGTAAGGGAAAGGTTAATGAGGCAATCAGGCATTTCTCGGTGGTTTTACGGTTTCAGCCGGACCACGCAGAAGCACATGGCTACCTCGGATCGCTTCTGCTGGCCGGGGGGATGCTTAAGGAAGCTACTGTCCATTTGTCAGAGGCGATACGTATTGACCCGAACTACGCCGACGCACACTACAATATCAGCCAGGTAATGTATCGTCAGGGGCAACTCGATGCGGCAATCAGGCATTTGTCGCAGTCTGTCCGGCTCAAGCCTGATGATGCCCAGGCACACTACAAACTCGCCCTGACATTAGCCCAACAGAAACAGACCGGCCAGGCCCTGAGGCATTACTCCAAAGCCGTCTCTCTTAAGCGGGAAGTTGACACATCACCTCTGCTGCACCACCTTTTTGCAACAAGCTACGCCGAAGCCCGCCGGTTCGGCGAAGCGGCCATATCCGAAGAAAAGGCCCTGAAACTCGCTCGCGCGGCAGGCTATCAAAAGCTTGCGGAGGAATTTACAAAAAGGCTCGTAATCTACAAACAGCTTGCTGATTCTTCATCGAAATAGTGACAATTAACGGAGCATTAAGGGGAGTTTTAACAATTGTTTTCCGCCGAATGACCAATTTAGTCGATACTCGCATCTTTATAGGACACCATTGTTTTTTATGGAAATTATCAGTTATTTTTCCGAACACTACTTCTATAAGATTGGTATAATAAGCACCTGAAGAGTGTATAGGGATACGAACAGATTTTGTAAGCTGAATGTTAATTTTTTGATGAGGGTCATTGCAATGAGTCTGAAAAACACTAAAAATTTGATTACTATCGCTGCTGTTGTAGTTGCTGTGTTGGCAGGGACAGTTTTGCTGGGTAATTACACGAATATTTTATCGAGCGGTTCCAATACTAATTCGCAGGCCAAAGGAAGTTCATGCTGCTCAGCAGCGCAAGGCTGCTCATCTGAAAACGCCAAGTTAGAATGTGCACAAAAGGCCACGTGCGGTTCTGCCGACAAGACCTGTCCGCTCGATCCAACCAAGCCTTGCTGTGCTCAAGAAGGTTCAAAGGAGTGTCCGCCTGATTGCGATAAGCCTTGCTGCGCTGGAGAAGCCGCACCGGATTGTTGTCCGAAGTCCGGTGACGCTGCCGCCGAGGCAGGTTGCTGTCCAAAAGCCGACGTAACTGTCGCTGCCAAGATTGGTTGCTGCCCAGGCACAGTAACCGAATAAATACTTGTTATTTCAACGCAAAGACGGGTTATTCGCAAAATATAATTTTTGCCCGTTACAGGATTAAAGATTTATTTTAAACCAGGGCCGGCTCATTTAGGCCGGGCTTTTTTTATGCGCCAACCACTTCAAAAAAGATATAATCGAAAAAACTGAAAAAGCAGTAATTTCAGCGCCCATTTTGGGTGCAATAATCAGTCTGAATTAATAGAAGCTGAGTCAGCGAAAGTAAATAATGCCCGGGACTCCGGAGAAAGAACAGTCAGTGGCTCAAAAACCGGATATAACTTTAGTCAAGTCAGCTATCAACGGTGATGCAGACGGCTTTACGGAATTGTGCCATCGTTACTATCCGGCTATGGTCGCTATCGCACATTCGGTGCTTGG
>CAZWME010000277.1:0-6626 GCA_964634515.1 uncultured Pirellulales bacterium
TGGAACGACATTACAAGCTTGGCGCTCGCGGTATCGGTGAATTGGGTGATAATGGCAAAGGATTATTTTACAGCAAGCCGACAAAAGCATGGGTGATGCATTTGGATGATGCCCGTATGGATCCTCTGCTGGAGAAATGCGCGGATTTGGGAATGCCGGTTAATATTCACGTGGCCGATCCTCGCTGGACGTATGAGCCGATGGACGCCAGGAATGATGTTTTAATGAATGCCTATAAATGGAGGCTTGAAGGAATCGAAGCGGTTAGCTGCCTGATAATGAGCTTGATTCCGACTTCCACTCATTGAGCTTGCGAATATCCTTGTGCGATATTGTGCCGGAAGAGTGTATGCCATGAAGGTACAAATCTACAGCAAAGTAATTTCCAAAAAGCTTCTTCTTAACTTTAATTATGACCTCCTCACGTTCCAGAAAGAGATACTTTGTCACTTTAGGCTTAAATGTATATGGACCATCAACGCGGACAACGCTCGTAAACACTCCATATTTCTCAAATAAGTATCCTTGCCGCGGTTTACTCCCGATTAACGAGATATTGCTAGTCTCGCCGTTTCTTATTGTGTCAAGTATTTGATCCACTTTATCAATCAACTCTGAATCAAATTTATACTTATCATACTGTCGCATAGTTGCTGACAACATGCGGTTGTATTCTGCTCTTGCAATCCATAATGGAAACCATATGAAAGCACCCAAAGCAATGTACCCATAATCCAAAGCTATTCCAAAGGCAATCACATAGATAATACTTAACACTATATTCAATAGCATACTAATAATAACAAGAGTTCTCGTTGGATTCTTCCACAACTTATATGAAAAGCTTATCATAATTGCTAAGGCGATTATTGCGCCAATCGATCCAGCAGTCATGCTAATATCAACCTTGATCAAGCTGACAATAAATATTAAAAGCCAGAATGGAGTGAGAGAACAAGCAACAATAAAACCTATTTTGCCATCTTTTTTGGCCCTGTGCAGAAGGTCACAATAGGAGGCTACAAGCTCCATCAAAGGCAATTGGTCATTGTCGTCGTTCACAACTGCGACATCTTTGGACACTTGGTCTGCTAAAGAAGGAACAGTCTTAGGGCGGTCTTCGGCAGAGACAGTTGATTTGGGGCTTGTTGGCGAGGATGCTACACGCATATCTATTGCTACAAAATACTGATTGCAGTTGGGGCAACGGACCTTCCGGCCTTTTATGCGATCATCCGCTTTGAACTTTTTGTGACATATTGAACACTGTGTAATCATTCAAGGTCGAATATACGAAACATTAGGGAATACTTCAGATCAAGTAGCTTTATTCTTTTAATTCTTTTAATTCTTTTATGCAATCAGGACATAACAAGTCACCTGAATCAACTTTAGTCAACCGCTCCCTTGGATAATCCTTCTTGCCGCAATTGTCACAGCTTCCATTATTTCCAAATACAGAACGAATTTCTATCGGGGCTGTTTGACCAGGCTCCTTTTCCCGCTGATTTCCAAAGCCTGCTCTTTTTTGCTGGGATTCCGCTTTTCGTCTGGCCTTTATTTCAGCTTTCAACCTCTGCTCTGCCTCTGCTCTTGCCGCCGCTTCGGCCTTTCTTTGTTCTTTGGCCTTTTCCAGAGCCTTGATATATCCTCTTCTTTCGGCTCTTGCCTTTTCCTTGGACGCAGCCTTTTCTTCAGCTCTGGCTATTTTCGAAGACCTTTCGTTGGTTATTTCCTTTAACTGAGCTTCCAAAGCTGTCTTTTTCTGGGCTTGGGCCTCGGTTTCTGCTTCAGCTCTGCATCTTGCTTCAATCTCAGCTTGTAATTTCACCTCGACCTCGGCCCTGGCGTTTGCCTCCAGCTCAAATCTTCTTTCCGCTTCGGCTCTTGCCTGAGTTTCAGCCTCCAGAATTTTTTCTGTCTGCTCTATCGTCTGTGCATAAGATCTGGCCTTTTCTTCAGCCTCAGCTCTGGTCTGACTTTCCGATCTGGCTTTTGCGTCCGACTCAAGTCTTGCCTTTTCCTGAGCATCAGCCATCGCCTGTAACTGGCCGCAAACCTTCGCCTTTTCTTCCATTTCGGTTCTGGCTTTCTGTTCGGCTGTGTCTCTTGCCTGAGCTTCAGAAGCGGCTCTTTGATCTGCTTCAGCTTTGGCTTTTTCCATGACCTGTGCTGTTGTCCGGGCTTTTATTCGTTCCTGCGTTTCGACAGCGGCCTTTTCTTCGGCTTTTCGTCTTTCCTGAATCTCGACTTCCAACCTCTCCTCGAGTTCGGCCCTTGCCTGAGCCTCTAATTCAAGCTTTCTTTCCTTCTCAACTCTTTCTTTGATCTCCGCCTGAAGCTTCCTCTGGGTTTCCGCTCTTTCTTCGGCATAAGTTCTGGCTTTTTCCTCGGCATCAGAGCGGGCTTGTCGTTCCACTATCGCGGTAGTTTCCGCTTCGAGCCTTGCCTGTTCCTCTGCCTCAGCTTTGGCTTGCAGGTGGCCACAGAGCCTCGCCTTTTCTTGAAGTTCGGCTTTAGCTTCCTGGACAGTTTTATCTTTGGCTTGCAAAACTGCTTTTGCCCGGGTCTCTGCCTGGGTTTTAGCCTTTTCATGAGCCTGGGCAGTGGCCTGAGCTTTGGCTTTTTCCTGCGCTTCGGCATCCGCTTTTTCCTGAGCCCTTAGTCTTGCCTGAATTTCATCTTCCAGTTTCTCCTGTATCTGGGCCCTTGCCTGGACTTCGGCCTGAATGTTTTTTTGTAACTCCGCTATTTTCCCTGCAAAAGATTCCGCTTTGGCCTCGACCTTAGCACGGGCTTGTTTTTCTTCTTCAAGCTTATCCTGTACTTCAATCCTTGCCTTGATTTCTGTTTCAATCTTGACCTGCAGCTCACCACAAATCCTTGCCTTTTCTTCAAGCTCGACTTTTGCCTGTTGATGATCCTGGGCTCTGGCCTGTGATTCTGCTCTGGCCTGAGCCTGAGCTTCATCCTTTGCTTTTTCGAGTGCATCAGCTCTGGTTTGTGCTCTGGCCTTTTCCTGCGTCTCAGATGCGAGCTTTTCCTGAATTCTGTGCCTTGCCTGGATTTCGGATTCCAGCTTTTCCTCTGCCTGAGCCCTTGCTTTTGCTTCTTCCTTTCTCTTTTCTTCGGCTTTTGCGGCAGTTTTTAGATAACCGTCTTTCTCAGCTTTTGCCTTCGCTTTGGCCGCTGCCTTTTCCTGGGCTTTGGCTATCCTGTTTGCTCTTGCGCTGGCTATGGATTTCATCTCTACTTCAATATCAACTCTTCTTTGAGATTCCGCTTCGGCAAGGCCTTCGGCTTTTTGCCTTGCCTGTATCTGGACTTTTAGCTTGTCCTGCGCTTCAAGTACAACCTGCATCTGGGCTTGAAGTTTGTTTTCTATCTCATGAATTTTTTCGACGTACAAATCAGCTTTTTCCTCGGCTTCAGCTCGGGCTCTTTGTTCAGCTCTGATATTTTCCTCAGCTTTAGCTCTGGCATTTTCTTCAGCTTCTATCTTAGCCTGCAATTGTGCGTAGATTTTTTCCTTATCTTTCATTTCGAGTTTAAGCTTCTGCTCAGCTTTAGCTCGGTTTTTAGACTCTTCTTCGGCCTGAATTTTAGCCTTTTCCAGACTTTCGGCTTTGGCCTGTGCTTTTGCCCTTTCCTGTGCTTCAGCATCTGCTTTCTCCTGGGCTATTTGTCTTGCACGGATTTCAGCTTTTAACTGCCCCTCCGTCTCGGCCCTTGATTTAGATTCGGCCTTTCTCTGCTCTTCGACTTTTGCTATTTCCTGATTGTGTCTCTTAAGTTTCTGCTCAGCTTCTTTTAGTGTGTTACTGAGCGAATCGATTTGCTGCCGGGCTTTACTTGCGGCTCTGGTTTCACTGGCTGCTTTTTCCTCTGCCTTCGATGCAGCTTCCATGTATGCTTTAGCCTGATCCTGAGCTTTGGATTTCTCTTCTTTATCCGCCTTGGCTTGTGCCTGGGCTTTGTCTCTATCTTCGGTTACTGCTCTTAACCTTGCATTGACCTTTTCTAATTCGTCCTCAAGGGCTTTTTTTTGGGCTCTTGCCTGGGCTTCAAACTCAGCATTTACCTGGGCCTGAGCTTTGGCTTTTGCTTTAGCCTGGGCTTTTTCCCTTCGTTTTTTTTCTGATTTTTCTTTTTTTTCAGCTTTTGCTTTTGCCTTTGCCTTATTTTTATTAAAGCAAGGAATTAACACATGGTGAGGCCAGTGTTTTTCTCCGCATATGTGACATGTTGGTACGAATTTCTCTTTTTTTTCGGTGCCAACCATTCTTTCCGTCATTTTTGAGCCTCCTTCCTCTTTTTTTTGCTCATCCATACTGCTATCTATCATAGTGACAATATCAAAATCAGAGATTATATTTTCCAGACCAGGGATTTTGTGCACCAATTAATAACCCTGTTCCGGCGAGTTACTTTCGCATTTGAAGCTCGCTTTTTCAAAGCCGAGCACTTAAACGCAAGTTCTTGATTTTAGTACACAATCAACAAGTTGCCAAGTGAAAAACTTTTATAATACAGGTCAAAACTCGCAAAATTTAAAAAAATCCGGATGCATGACTACGTTTATTTTGCAATCGGCCAAGATTTGGCAAAGCGAAGAAGACGTAAAAATCCACAACTCTTTACAATTAACAGCTTTACAAAATTTCATTTCTGTGTTTTTAAAATGGATAATTAGTCCTCAGTGTTAGTACAAATATTCGCAAGCTCCTGCAGAGAGCTGAATAATTAGATTTTAGATAGTTATTTTTGGCTGGAGGCATACCATAACAGCTCCGATTGTACAAATATGAGCTACAGCTTGTTTTATACTTATCAAAGTCTATAATACCTCTAAAACAGTATGCATGAAAAACAATAAGTTATGTTTATTCGGAGGAAGACAAGATTATGAGCAAATTTCACAACCCGATCTATCTGGCGGTTTTTGCTGTTATTATAATTACAATAATTCTGCATCCGAGCTATGGAAACCGGAGTTCCAATAAACCTGCTCGTGAAAAGATGAGCTATCTCGATAATGGTAATATTCGTGTGGGCATAAACCTTGACCTCGGCGGCTCGATAACATACCTGGCCGATGCAAAAGAAAAGATTAATATTATCAATAATCATGACTGGGGCCGACAGATTCAAATGTCTTTTTACTCCGGCCCAAATCCTTTTACACCCAACGGCAAACAACCTTCAAAAACATGGGCAGGTCTGGGCTGGAATCCTATTCAGTCCGGCGATTATGCCGGGAATCGATCTAACGTAGTTGAGCACCGTAACGACGGCAAAATACTCTATGTCAAATGTGTTCCCATGCAATGGCCGTTAGATAATGAGCCGGGGGAGTGTACCTTTGAAACATGGATTCGATTGGAGAAGAATACAGCGCTGGTGCGAAGCCGTATAAACAACAAACGCTCTGATAAAACACAATTCTCCGGACGCGGCCAGGAACTTCCCGCAGTTTACACCAACGGGCCGTGGTATCGTTTACTGAGTTATACCGGAGACAAGCCCTTTACTGGCGATAAGCTCTCCCGCTTTAGAAAAACATGGACAAGCTTTGAAGATGTTGACGGCGATCCATGGGAGAACTGGTTAGCTACGGAAAACTGGGCCGCTCTTGTCGATGATAATAATTGGGGGCTCGGTGTTTTTAAGCCGGATACGTATTCATTCAAAGGAGGTTTTTTCGGCGTACCGGGTAAAGGTGGAAGTAAAGATGCACCGACGGGGTACATATCGCCTATTCAGTCTGAAATCCTCGACCACAATATTCAGTATGAATATGAGTACAGACTTATTGTAGGGACTCTGGATGAAATTAGACAGTATGCTTATGAGCATTCTGCGCAAAAATCTTTGCCGGATTATCGCTTTGAGAAGGACAGACAACACTGGGTCTATCACAATGCCGTCGATACAGGCTGGCCAATAGAGGGGAAACTACATGTCAAGCTCGAAAGAAACGACCCACAATTAATTGGTCCGACCGGCTTCTGGCTTGCAGGAGATGTGCCGAGAATCTTTATCCATGCCGCCTGTCGCACACATGATGTCAATGCACGACTATACTGGAAAACACGTGAGGAAAGTAGTTTTACAAATCTCAAAAGCGTATCATTTAATCTTCGTCCCGACGAGCATTATCATATTTACGAAATCGATCTAAGCTCTTGTCAGCATTATAAAGGAGCTATTACAGGCCTTCGCCTTGATCCGGTCACTACAGGCAAAGAGGGTGATTATATCGAGATAAAATCAATTTCATGGAGAAAGAGGTAAAAAGACTAAAAGATTATTTCTATAAATATATAGTGACATAATAATGAAAATAGAAAGAAGGAATTACCACCGACAATGTCTGATGGTGGTTTAACATCAATCGCATAATATGCTGGAAAAGAATAAGCGGCCTCGATAAAATAGAAAGCCGAAACCAAGATAACAGATACAAAAAGGGGTGTGTAAGATGAAAATTACTAAACTAATAAAAATCACGGTGTTGTTTCTTATGTTAAGTTTGTGTATTAGCGGGCTGGGTGCTGAGAACGATAAAATTCTCTGGCAGATTGGTAAAGAAGACAATAACACCGCCGAGTTCGCATTAGGTCCGG
>CAZWME010000278.1:0-6620 GCA_964634515.1 uncultured Pirellulales bacterium
GGAATATAGTTTCCAGCTCAGGGTTGTTGGTTACTGCCTTTAGGTAGTCCTGCATTTCTGATGCCAGATTGATAGTGTCATGAGCCAGGATGAGTCCGCCGGGACGCACTAAGGGAAGAAGTTTTGTGAAGTAATCGAAGTATCCTGCTTTGTCGGCATCAATGTAAAGTATATCAATAGGCTCTTTTAGCCGGGTAACAGTCTTGTGAGCATCGCCCTCAACAATAGTAATGAGATGGCTGATGCCGGCACGCTTGAAGTTTTTTTCGGCTATGTCGATACGGTAGGGATCGATTTCATGAGTGGTTATCCTGCCACCGGTCGTCCGCAAGGCAAGGCAGAACCAGAGGGTAGTGTAGCCGTTTGAAGTGCCTATTTCGACAGCGTTTTTGGCGCCGGCCGCTGCCGTAAGTATCCGGAGCAGCCTGCCTTCTTCCTTTGTAATATACCACGGGGCATAATTTCTATCCCTGGACATATCTTCAAGGACACTTAGAATTCTTGCCTCTGGTTCTATACTGGCGGCTGAACTGCTCTTGATTGACTTATCCGAACCTGCACAACCAACAGCTATTAATGCTGCTGCACAGATTGTTACTAATAAAAGTTTTTTAGTTGCTGCCATTGTATTTACCTTTAATTTCATTCTTAAAGTTTTTGTAGTATTATACCACCGATAATAAAGATTAGGCCTATTATTGTTGATATGAGAATTTCTTCGCCAACTACGAGAGAAATCGCTACAAGAGATAAAAATGGAGCTAAGTAAACCAAGTTGACTACATGAGCGGTTGTTTTCGATAATTTTAATGCCTTTAACCAGAGCAGGAAAGTAATACCCAATTCAAACAATCCAATATAGGCAGCTCCGAGCATACCTTTAAAATCGGGTATTTTCATTTTATCGAAAAATAGTATTGATATGAAAATAAATATAGTACCGAATGTAAAGTTCAGGAACAATCTCACTGCTTCATCATGTTTATCCTTTGTGTTGTAAATCCAGAATAATGACCAGATTATAGTGCTGCCCAATGCCAATAATACACCGACGGGATTGGTGAATTTAAATCCTAAAAGATTTCCTCTTGTGGCAATAATAAATACA
The DNA here is from genome assembly GCA_964634515.1 of uncultured Pirellulales bacterium. Lineage (GTDB taxonomy): Bacteria > Planctomycetota > Phycisphaerae > Sedimentisphaerales > Anaerobacaceae > NIOZ-UU13. The sequence continues at coordinate 1,109 of CAZWME010000278.1, forward strand.
CCGAAAAAGCTGATGGTTATAGCAATAATGCCTTTGGATTTGATTTTTTGTTTGAGCAGAGGTATTGACAGCAGCGCCAAGGTCATGGGCCAGAGCCAATTTATTGTCATGGCTTCCTGGGCGGTGAGTATTTTGTATGCGTTAAGTAAGATAAAGTAGTAGAGGAAGGGATTTAGAAAACCAAATATAGCGGAATACAAATAATCGTTCTTAGATAAATCCTTTAGTAAATTCAATTTTTTCGAAATTATCAGGTGAATAAAAAGTGCGATAGAAGCTATGAGCGAAGCGTAAAATAGTAGATGTAAAATGTGTAAATCCAGGACATCCGAATAATAGGGGAGAGAAAGTTTGAAGGCGGAGGCAATAGTGGCCCACAACAAAATAGCAAAGGCGGCGTAAATATAAGCAGTTTTTTGTTTTTCCATATTAGCAGGCTCGAAATAATTCAGGGAACCTCTATAAATTGGATTTTGGCTACGTCTGCCAAATTTACCATAATTAGAACTATAGAGTATAGTACCTCAGACCCATGACTCAAGACACAAGACTCAAGACTTACGACAAAAACAAAGAAAAAAGAGAAATTGGCTTTGAATTGGCTTTGTTTTTCCTCCCCACCATGTGGCCTAAAATTACTTATCTCATTGTTGCAATAGTGTTTATGTTCATTTTGTCATTTCCAAAATTGGGTTTGTTTTGCATAAAAAGGGTATCTGGAAATATGTTATAATTGAAAGAGTGCCTTTTCGATTGATTATCGATTAATGATGATTGATTATTGGTTATTTGAGGTTCCAGTTTCATATATTGGCTTTGTTCTTGCTGAGGCTAGAAAAGATGCGCCTCTATAATTAGAAGGGTGTACAGATTTTAGACGAAAATTAGCTGGTTTTCGAAATCTGGGTCTGCTGACCCTGTGGCTTGGCCTTCTGGCTCCCCTGTTGCGAGTCAGGTAGGTAGTTCTTCCCCTGTTCGCGCCATGTAAGCAGCGCCCGGGGATAAACTCGGACAAGCTTGATTATTTGTTAATTGACTGGGCCTGCTGGCCCTGTGACCTTGCTTTGTGAGCAGTTTGTAAAAAAGGGAAACTGAAAAAGTCTATTTTTCGTCGTATAACGACGATTTGCATTAGCCTGCTGGCTAATATACTCGTATTATAACATAAAATATGTGAAAAATCAATGAAAAATCCCCGACCCCAGGCAGAAAAACAGGTAAGCACACCCGAGGGTAAACTCCAAAGCAAGTGAGCTAACATCGAGGATAAACTCCAAGAACAAATCTCAAAGACTCCCCACTATCTCCCTGATAGTTGATAACGACTGGGGATAGTCATATGACTACGAGCTTATTCGGGCTCCAGAAGTATTTGGTGCGATTAATCGCACCCTATCTACTGCAACAAAATAAATATGTATGGTGTCCCCAGATATCCGATGATAAACGTGTTCTCGTTTGTTTTTTGTAGTAGGAAATAGGGGGATTAGGTGTTGTGTTTGAGGAATTGTGATTAAAAGGATTTTATTAAAAAGTCTTGATCGTACAATTCTATTAACTGCCTGATTTTGGTTCTTGGGACGTGTCTTTTTCAGTTATTCCTATATTTATATCGGATTGGTATGCCTTTGTCAACCTATCCACCGCATCTATATACTCTTGTTCCTTAGATTTTGAGCTGGACGTGACTGAATCCGACATGATTTCAGAAAGACTTAACATTGGCCTTAACGTTGATCGAGATTTTATCCCGTGCGGTCCCAATCCCAATACCTTTTGCTCCATTTTAATTGCGGAAAGTTCCTGCATTATAAGGTCAAATTTTTCGCCCATCTCCGCGTCTTCGGGTTTGAATGTTCCCGTTTGAGCTACACCGAAGTATTTCCAGAGGGCGTTTTTACCTTTACTTTTCTTATAGGCATCCTGAACGTGCTTTATTAATTCCTTCTTTTGGTCTTCAAGAGTCCACGGAACAACTTCATTATCGTATGTATGAAAGTTTAATATGGACGTATCGAAAGGAATAGGCTTAGTCATATTATCAACGACCAGAGCAACAGGTTTATCAAGCGCAGTTCTTATTCCAAACTCATAAAAAACATTCGGATTAAGAATTGACATATCGCACAGTACCAATTCGCACGATGACAACTGCTTAATAATATCAGCTTGAATCACGTTCGAGCCTGTTGACTTGGGAGAGATAGGATTGAAGCCAGCTTCCGTCAACGCAGGCACGAACAGATGTTCCAGTACGTGGTCAAAATGTTTATCATCACCTTTATATCGTTCTACAAGATGCTCCGGTGTTGTGATGGGCATTATGATGAAACAGTTTTTTTCGGTTTCTGATTTCGCCATTTTTATATTTCCTTCCGCATAATAAAAACTCTATTGTAATGTTTGATTCTTTTGAATGTTTGGTGAGCCGATTCATTCTGGAAAATACGAATCCCATTTCTCATAAAATTCATTAATTACTTTTGTTCTGGAAATGATGTTCTCTTGAGTTTTCTGCTTGTATTTCAAATGGCTATTTTTCATCATTTCACGATATGCATGCTCATCAAATGAGAGTTCCAATTCTTTCTTAATCGATGCAATAATTAGAGTTTCTAATTCTATAGCTGTTTGAATTTTCTGTTGACACTTTATATCAAGTTCAGAGGTAAGTTTTTGGATTTCAGCAGATCTCTTCTTATGCTCTTGAAAAAGAACTTTGTCAAAATTAGATGTTATGCCCTCCCTAAGGCCAAGGTTTTCCTGCTGTAAAAAAATAATTCTATCTTTTGAAGGTATGAGTTCTAATAAAGCTTCATTAAGATAATCATTTAAGTTGTTTACTGCTTTAATTGTTTCATCCTTCCCAAGTATATTTATATTGCTTATTGCCTCAACATATCCCTTAGGTGAATTAATCTGTGTGTTGTGAAAGTTTGCGAGATAATTTATCTGTTGCCCGATTTTTTCAGCCGCTGACAAGTAAGTATCTCGAATGAGTGATAAGCGTTTTTCTTTTGAATCGTGTCTTAATTGTAAATACACAGCGACCCATGTTAGTAGGCTACCGATAATTACGCCCCAGATAACGTCTGGTATTGCCTTTATAGCATCAATCAGCACGTTTGGATCTTGAGCCATTAGCATATTTTTCCCTTTCTTACTTTTCCTTGAAGACACTCTAAAAACAACACATCTGTTTTGCAAGAGAAAACCTTTATTTGTAGGGCTTTGATTGTTGCAATTATTGGAAGGACTTTTCGATATATTATTGATGATTGATTATTTACTATTGGAATGAAGATTGCCGCAGTCGCTTCGCTCCTTCGCAATGACAACGGGGGGGGGCAAGCGCGCGAGGGAAGCCCCTACATTGTACAACACAACTGGACAGATAAGTAGAGAGGGCGGTTCGCGAACCGTCCCTACAATGATAAAGGCAAGCACACAATGGGGGTAAACTATTGACAATAAATTATTGTGGAGGTAGTATTCGGATATGAATAAAGTGCTTATTATAGTCGGTGACGCGAGTGAGACTGTTGATACGTTGTATCCGTATTATCGTTTGCAGGAGGATGATTTTGAGCCGGTGGTGGCGGGGCCTGAGAAGCGGCGCTATCATATGGTGATGCATGAGATTCCCGACGACTGGGACGGCCAGGTTACCCGTGAATTCGAGGGGTACACTCTACAATCGGACATCGCATTTCGAGATGTAAATCCGGAGGATTATTTAGGCATATTTTTCTCAGGAGGCAGGGCACCTGAATATATCCGCTATGACGAGGACCTGGTGCGTATTACAAAGCATTTTTTCGAGACGAACAAGCCGATAGCCTGTGTGTGTCATGGTGTGGAGATACCGGCTTATGCCGATTGTGTGAAGGGCCGGCGTATGGCTACCGTTGAAAAATGCAAATTTGACCTTGAGGTTTGCGGCGGTATCTTTGTCAACGAGCCGTGTGTTGTGGATGGCAACTTAGTCAGTGGGCGGACCTATCATGACCATGGCCGGTATATCGGAGTATGGATTAAGATGCTTTTAGAAGTTCAAGCAGCAGTAAAATAGCCGGGACATCAATAATGAAACGAATACGACAGGGAATATCTCGCCGTGCTTTTTTGAAAAGCGCCTCGATAGGTATTGCAGCACCATATATTGTTTCGGCTTCTGCTTTGGGTAAGGGAGGGCTGCCGGCGGCGAGTAATAGATTGACGTTAGGTTTAATCGGCCTGGGGAGTATGGGGATGCGTCATGTGAAAGGATTCCTTCAGGAGGATGATTGTGAGATTATCGCGGTATGTGATGTTGATGCAGGGCGGCGGGACGCTGCGGTGAGGGAAGTGAATAAGAATTACGGCAACGAGGACTGCGCCCGATATAAAGACTTTAGAGAACTTATTTCTAACGACGAAATTGATGCACTTTGTATATCAGTTCCGGACCATTGGCATTCGATTCCGGCTATTGAAGGTATCAGGGCGGGAAAAGATATTTACGGGGAAAAGCCTCTGGCCTTGACGATATCGGAAGGCAGGGCTATGGTCGAGACAGCGCATCGTTATAACTGTATATGGCAGACCGGAAGCTGGCAGCGCTCAACCGCTCATTTTCGTTTCGGATGCGAGCTGGTGCGCAATCAGCGTATCGGAACTCTGCAAAGGGTCGATGTTGGTATGGGGGGAGGATTTAATCCGGGAGGGGGCAAGCCGACCGTTAATCGAATCGGGCCTCAACCGATTATGTCCATTCCGGAAGGTTTTGATTACGAGATGTGGCTTGGGCCCGCTCCCCGGGCGGCGTACACTGAAAAACGCTGCCATTGGAACTTCCGCTGGAATATGGATTACGCCGGCGGACAAGTTACCGACTGGGGAGGGCACCATATCGATATTGCTCACTGGGGAATGGGCTGTGATGAAACGGGTCCCGTTAAAGTGGCCGGGGCAGGTTTATTTCCCGCAGATGGATTGTGGAACGCAGCAGTTGACTATGACTTCGAATGCACGTATGAAAATGGTGTGAGGCTGCGTGTCGCGAGCAATAACCACTGCCCTCAGGGTGTCAGGTTCATAGGAGATAAAGGCTGGGTACATATAACACGCAATAAGCTTGACGCAAATCCAAAGAGTTTACTAAAAGAGAAGATTGGCCCTGAAGAAATACACTTAGCCAGGCCATCCGGCGATCATCGACAGGGACATCGTCGTGATTTTCTGGATTGTGTTAAGACTCGTGCTCAGACTATTACCCCAGTTGATATCGGCCATAGGTCTTCTACTGTTGCGCATTTGGGAAATATCGCAATGATATTGGGTCGTGAGATTCGCTGGGACCCAAAACGAGAACAGATTAATAATGATCCGGAAGCCAGCCGTATGCTCGGGCGTTCAATGCGCAGCCCCTGGCACATCTAATTCATTATAGCTTGATTTGATATTTCTTATCGCTTTTTAAGGTTTGTCTGCTGCGGCTGCACGATGCATTTATTTGTGCCTGCGGTTCCTG
>CAZWME010000279.1:0-6588 GCA_964634515.1 uncultured Pirellulales bacterium
CCAACCATGTCTGATTGATGTATCGGTTTCAGCCGGATACCAATGTAAATATCCGCCGTTGCTGAGTACTTCCTTAAGTTTTCCCAGACTACCCAAATCCCGTGTCGTCATGTCCGGCCAGGTAAATTTGTCCACCGGCGCGTCTATGGGAATAACGCTCCATTCTGCCGCTCTTGTGTTCCCTGCCTCATTGCCGCACCACCGCAAGTCCGGCCCTTTACCGAATATCACCGCCTCCGGCGCCAGTTCGCGAATCATTTCATACCACTGGGTGTATGTATATGTCTGCCCGCCCTTGCGTTTGGGATGTGCACCGTCAAACCAGACCTCGTGGATTGGCCCGTACTCGGTCAGAAGCTCGAACAACTGATTAAGGAAATACTCATTATAATCGTCAACGACATATTTGAAAGTACGCTTGTCCCGGAACGGACGGCCCGGCACAGGTCTCGGTATAATCCGTTCGGAATATTTGCTAATGTTGCCGTACAGGCCATCCGGATTTTCGATTTGATACAGGTCTGCAGGAGACAAATAAACGCCGACCTTCAACCCATATTTTTTGCATGATTTGACCAAATCGCGCAGCACGTCACCCTTACCGTTGCGCCACCGGCTCGAAGCCACCGAGTGATTGGTATAACGTGTTTGCCACAAACAGAAACCGTCGTGGTGCTTGGCAGTAAGAATCGCCTGGGTCATCCCGGCCGCCTTCATCATCCGGCACCACTGGTCGGTATCCATCTTCTCGGGATTAAAGACTTTAGGGTTTTCTTTTCCTGTGCCCCATTCACGGGCGCTGAACGTGTTAACACCAAAATGGATAAAGCCGATGAACTCACCCTCCTGCCAGGCAAGCTGCCGCGCCGAGGGCCTGACGTTGGCCGCCTTGCGAATCAGCTCTTTCTGTCCCAGGGTTGTGCTTTGCTCGACTTCGTCATATACACGCACGTAATCGACTACAAAGTAATCGGGAAGCTTCGCTTTTTTAATATCACCGCCCCATTTGCCGATTTCTTCAGTCAGTTTCATATATTCCGGCACCTGCGAGACGCCACCTGCGCTGGTGCGCCAGGTTTCTTTGCCATCGACGTAGAATACATACTCGTCGGTTTTCCAGTGCAGACCGAACGTATGGAAGCCCTTACTGATACCCGGTATCATGCTGAGCTTGCCTCCTGCATTTTTATGGGCGGCGCCATAGCCATCCCAGTGCAGGTTCTGAGTTATCTTGTCTTCGAGCCAGGGTTTTTCCATAATATCTATTTCTGTACCGTCTCTACCTTCGTTTCCGACTTTACCGACGCTGCCGATGAAAAGCCAAAATGCCGGCCAGTGTCCGACCTGTTCGGGAAATTTACAACGACAGACCCAATAGCCGAACTTATGCTCGAATTTGTTCCTGGTTCGCATTGCCCCGCTGGTATATCGCTGACCGTCTTTTTTCGTGCGGATGAGCAAATTACCCTTACCGTCCAGGTAGGAATCCTCTTTAACCCAGTAGCCGTCACGCCGCTTCGAGTCGCCGATGATTTCCCATTTGGACGTATCAATCTTTGCCCCGTCGAATTCATCGCTCCAGGCCAATTTCCAGACCTTTCCATCGGCGGCAGGGGGCATAAATTCCTCTCTAACCTGTGCGTGTGTCTTAGAGACTGCGTTTAGCGAAGCACAAATGCCGACACACAGAATCAGAATTTTAGTAATATAGGATGATTGATTTTTCATATTTCGCTCCTCGTAATTTCTATTATACTCAGTATTTGGCCGGTTGCTGATTAGTTATTTTCCGACGTTTCTGCCTTGCCGCTGATTCGCCGAGTTGCTAATAAGCCTGAAATAACCGTAGCCGTCAGCATAATCGCATATGCGACGATGGTGAACCAATATGCCCACGTCGCAGTCTGGATATGAGCCATTTTTATAACCACTGTACCGATTGCGAAGGACTGCAGAAACATTTTAAGTTTGCCGGATACGGTCGCTGCAAAGTTGACGCCGCGTGATTCGGCCAAGTGACGAATGATTGTTACATAAGCTTCCCGTGCAATTAAAATGCCTGCTACCGACCAATGGATAACCGACAGCGCAGACGGGCCTAAGCTGAAAAGCTTTGGCTGACCGATTAACGCAAAGCAAATAAAAGTACCGCAGACCAGAATTTTATCGGCCAGCGGGTCCATCATTCGGCCGAACTTACTGGCGACGTTTAGCCTACGAGCGGCCAGGCCGTCAACCATATCGGTCAGGCCGGCTGTAACAAAGATAATGAAGGCTATGTCGAGAAAACCGGGAAACGGCACTTCACCGTCGGCGTAATATGGCGGGGCCAAAAGAAGCATAACCAGAAAGACAATGGTTAGAACAAGCCGACCAAAAGTTAAAATATTCGGTATCAACTTCAGCATAAAAAGAAGTTTACCCCTTTAGAAATTCCATCACAAGCAATAATATTTCCAAAAAAGAGAAAATTTCTTACCGGGTAGCGATATAATTTACAACTGTATTGTCACACAACGACAAAAAACTACAGAAAGCATCTACGCTCATCTTATGGCCTACCCAATCAGAAATGTAACTCTCAACAATGCAATAAATCGTCTTTGGCTCGGTCTCACTTATTACAGATCTGTGCTCAGTTTTGTTTAAGTTATTAGATATTTTCAGTTTTTTACAAAATGGCTGTAACGAATTAGTCTTTGTAGCGTCTAACTAATTGATGAAGGATATTTTCTGACTACAGAATTCATAAGCGTCAGAACGTTTTAACTTGTGAGTGTCGGAAATATCGGATAAATTGTATTGGGCAAGCAACGCATTTTATAACGAGAGAAAGAGGCATGCCTAAACCCATAGGATACATTTAATCTCTGAAATGGGGGAGGAGTCTGACCATGAAATTCAAGAATTTTCTGAATTGTTCGGATTTATTGCAGTTTTTTGCTCGTACTCAATGTGTAGTTCTGCCCCTGATTTGCGTGGCCTTGTTCCTTATATTTCCACTGCCCACGAGATTAGTTGCATCCGCAACCCAAGCAAATGAGAGTGTCTTACTCAAGATCAAGGTTATTAATGCCACAAGCCAAGAACCAATTATTGGTGCCAGGGTTTTAGCTCGTTTTTTAGGTGAGATCGAGGGCCCCGAACGGCTCGAACTGTCAACCGCTGCTGATGGTTGCTGTGACATCTCAATCCCACAACCACAGCCCGAATACGTACTCGTTTATGTTGAGGTGAATGGTTATGTTCCTGTCAGGGCACGTTGGTTAAATATCGACAATCCACCTCAGCATGAAGTAATTCCCCAATTCCAAGACTTCCCCTTAGAGAAGGGGACATCAATCGGTGGCATCGTTAAGAACAAAGAGGGCGAACCGATAGCTGGAGCAAAGGTCAATCTCTCTTTGCGAGGCCCAGAAGGAAAGATTATATTCTATGTAGAACATGCTGTGAGGACCGATGCCGACGGCAAATGGCGAGACGACGCTATGCCCCGAGAAATAGATAAACTCTCGATGGAGATAACGCATCCCGAGTACGTTTCGTTTGATCAGTGGGTTTCATCGGCGCCTTATCTCAAAGACACGCTGCGGGATTTCTCTGCTGTCATGGTGATGGACAGGGGCATTACCGTTTCCGGTTTTGTGTATGACCATCAAGGCAAGCCCATTGAGAAGGCCCTGCTCATGACCGGACGGTCCGGATTCTTCAGTAGAATCGCTCGAACCAATTATCAAGGCCATTTCGAGTTCAAGCATTGTAAACTCGAGCCGCTCTATATCAGCGCCCAAGCCCCCGGCAAATCTCCAGTGTTGCGCCGTGTACTTGAGCAGGACTTGCTTAAACCCCTCAAGTTTACTCTTGAGCCGGGACACTCGATCCGCCTACGTGTCGTCGACGCCCACGGCACACCCCTTGGGGGTGTGGGCGTCATTCCGGAACGGTACCAGGGCTATCGCTACATCTTGAAGCCCGATCCGGGCGAACCTGCCGAGTGGAAGGGGGCGGCGCATATGGAAACCGACGAACAGGGCCGCGTTTCCTGGGATTCGGCTCCGCCGGACGCAGTGGAGTATGCCTTCTCTAAAGAGGGCTTTGCGCGCCTGAGCGATGTTGCCATCGTAGCCGACGGGACCGAGCACGTTGTAACGTTAATAAAGCCTGTGACCGTAAGCGGAACCGTCGTCGACAAAAACACCGGACGGCCCATCAAGAAGTTCCGCGTTGTACCTGTTTTGGATTGGCTTAACGGAGGTACGCCGTTTATCAGACGTAATGATGCATTTGAAGCTAACGACGGAGAGTTCGAGTGGAAGGTCAGTCGTACCGACACCGGACATTATGTGCGAGTTGAAGCCTATGGTTACGTACCGGTCATGTCGGAGATGTTCCGTGTTGCAGACGCCGAGAGCAGGACATACCGATTCGAGCTTGAATCTGGCACAAACATCACCGGCGTGGTCATCGGAGCTGATTCAAAGCTGATTGAAGGAGCCGAAGTATGTCTTAGCACTCCACTAGAACACCTCGACTTGGACAATGGGAAGTTGCGTCGATCAGAAGACGCATATTTTGTAAAAACTGGAACAGATGGTACATTTTCATTTCCACCAGAGGCAAATTCATTCCTGATAGCTGTCCTACATGACCAGGGCTATGCACATGTCACATCGGAGCAATTATCTGTATCACAGCAAATTCGACTAAAGCCCTGGAGCCAAGTGAAAGGCAGACTTGTTCACGATGGTAAGCCGGTAAAAAATTATAGGATTAGATTATCCCCGATTAGCCTCTATACTCCAGATTTGCCGCGTCTGTCTTCGAGGTACTCCACACAAACAGACGACAAAGGCCTGTTCTTATTCGATCGTGTTACCCCGGGCCCTATCGTAATCAAATCCGACTTAACGTCATGGGAGTCATTCGAACTCACATCAAGTCAACATATACCAATCAATGTCCAGCCGGGAAGAACTTACAATGTAGCCCTCAACGAAACGGGCCGCACCATTGTAGGTAAAGCGATCCTTCCACCGGGGCGAACCAGGAAAATGACATGGAGCTATGGTATCAATTACTTCGTCGCACTGAAAGAGGGCATCCCTGTTCCTAAGGAACTGTGTGATTTCGAGGATACCTGGCAAGGTGGCTGGAGTGAGGCCTGGACCGCCTCCAGTGAAGGGCAAATATATATGGACACTTTGTATAAGTACTTCGTCAAACTCAATAATAATGGAACCTTCTGCATTGAAGGTGTTCCCCCTGGAAAATATCAGTTCGTGTTACGCGTCTACGACGCACCAGAAGGAGCCGGCTGTCTTGTAAATCCCGTCGCAACTGCTCTGGTCGATGTAGATGTACCAAAAGCCAGTAAGGACGATAAACTCGATATTGGCAATGTCGTTGTTGATCTATGTGCCATGCTTCAGGATGGTGACCCGGCGCCTCCCTTCAAAGTCAAAACACTCGATGGGAAGACTGTGACGCTCCAGGATTATCGCGGCAAGGTCGTTCTCCTGGCCTTCTGGGCTACATGGTGTAGTCCCTGCATCGCGGAACTACCCACGCTCAAAACCATTCATGCAAATCTCGCAGAAGACGACCGGTTTGAAATGATCAGCTTGAGCCTGGACGGATCCATTGATCCTGTTCGGCGCCTCGTACATCAACACCAGCTTGATTGGGTACAAGGCCATCTCGGCAACTGGTCGCAGACAGAGCTTCCCTCACAATTTGCTGTCTCCTATTTGCCAACTGTCCTTATCATCGGCCCGGATGGCAAGATCATCTCCCAGAAGGTTGACGAATCCCAGATACGCGAGCAGATCGACAAAGCTCTGAAGAATATGAAGTAACTTGATGCAAAGGATCATCGCATCTATTTAAATAATTGTTTGTTTAACGCTTTTCTATTATTTGGACATGGTTATCACCAGGAGCTTGAGAATTTATTGTGTTTTTAACTTCGTAATATGATACTGAAATAGATCTGGTAAAATTATTTGGTATTTGACCGCTTCAAACGTATCAATATCTGATTTCGCTTCATGTTGAACCTTTCTCCTCGATGAACAGGTTTTAGAGTGATCTGTTTTTCAAAATCCGGGTAGCCTTCACAGGAAACATGAAGTAGATATTGATCGGGTGCCGCAACGAACATTTTTTGCCATCCCATCTGGCGTTCAGGCTCAATGATTGTCCCATTGGCAGATAAATATACCGAGGCATTGAGCAGTGATCCTCTTTCTGAGATAATCGAGACAATTGCTATCGCTACTGATGCAGGAATGTCAAAGAGTGACGGATCAATATGCATCTCCAGTGGTTGCTCGGTCATAAGGCTAAAAGTAATCGCATTATCTTTTTTCAGCGGATAGAATCCAATGCGATAATCACCGACTGGAAGATGTGATATATTATATTTGCCTTCATCATTTTTGCGAATATATCCCTGGATCGATTCATCTATACTCTGGAAGGCAACACCATCAATGCCACCGGTTATTGTTCCATATATTGTGGAATCTCCTTCCGGCAGCAAAATAGTCTCAGTCCCTTCTTTAGTTTCCCGTGAAATCTCTATTTTTT
>CAZWME010000280.1:0-6558 GCA_964634515.1 uncultured Pirellulales bacterium
CCGAGCCACCGGCAACGGGGTTGTTCTTGTTGCCAAAGCCAATAGTAATCGTATTGACGTTTGCAAGGTTCACGCCCTGGTCTGCAAAGCGCATCAGGTCGATATTCCATGCCGTCCAGGTAGTTATCAGTGTTGCGTCAGGATTATCATGATTGACCACAGCACTGTCGTTGAGAGCGACATATAGCTGCTCGGAGACATTCGACGAACTTCCTTTAAACCAAATCGTCAGTGTGGTGACACCATTGACTGTCCAGTCACGATTGGAAGTCAATGTCAAGGTCGCCTCGGATTTGCCGACACCGTTGTCGTAGAAAAACGGCATCGACTGAGAACCGCTTTGAACGTCAGACTGCTCGGCAAAAGGAGGGTCGGTATAACCAACAACCGAACCGTTTATCGCAGGATTGTCGAATCCGTCCAGCCAGGCGAGATATATCCTATTACTGTCAGGATCACTTTCATCAAGGTCATTGTAGCTCTCCATGTCATCAATGATAAGGAAGTTAGCGGTAGTGAAGCTCCAGAGAGGGCCTGTCCACGGACTGTCGACATTAGTATTATTTGCTTCATCAATACGCCAGTAATAAGTAGTATCCCATTCAAGTTGTCCGGGGTCATAGCTCTCAGAGCCAAGGTTTCCGCTGGCTTTAAGCTCCAGAGAGGCTGCATCGGCGCCGAAATAAATTTCATGCGAGGCACCAAATCCCGGTGTCCACGTAAGAGTCGGAGTTTGGGATACATCTACAGCGCCATTGGCCGGGTTTGAGCTGCCAACGGCGCCCTCAGTTGTAAAGCTCCATACATCACCTTTATGCGTTTCGACAATATCAAACTCATCGACACGCCAGTAGTAAGTTTTTGCCATTTTGAGTGTGCTGGGACTATAGGTAGTTGTTCCCTGAGCAGAGCCACCGGTTGCACTGTTAACTTCTTCAAAATTGTCGCCGAAGTAAACAGTGTGCATTTTCGCACCAAAACCTTGTGTCCATCTCAACTGTGCATTTTGGTTTACAGACTCGGCACTATCAGCAGGTTCGGGAAAGTATGCGGTTTTGGGAGGAATACCAAAACTCCAGACGTCACCTCTCCATGGGCTGTTCGGATCGGCGTCGTTGACCTCGTCAATTCGCCAGTAATAAGTTGTGCCCGGAACAAGGCCATCCGGATAAGCGAATCCGGGAAAGCCAACAACAGCAAACGTTGCGGTCTGATTGCCCTGGAATGTGCTTTCGGCGCCATTGTCCACATCATCAAAATTGTCGCCAATATAAACATCGTGTGAGACTGCGCTAACTCCCGGTCTCCATGAAATGTTCGCCCATGTATCGAGATTTAAGGCACCATCGGCGGGTTCCGGAGAAGTAGCCTTTACTTTAGGCGATGCTCCCGGTTCAATTCCGGCAACATACTCTCCTTCATAGATCAAAACAAAATCAAGCCAATGTGGAACATCAGATCCGGCACAACAGAACTCGAGCTTAACATCCTCATGCAGGACATTTGAGGTATAGTGATACTCGGCCCATTCAGTCGTCAGTTCAAAGTCTGTTGCGCCCCAGGCATTAACAGAGTTATCCGTTGCTTTCATCTGTACGGTCAGGGGACGTGGTTCTTCCGCTTTGGCCCAGAAACTGGCAGTATAGTTGTTGTTAAGGTCAGCCATGAAGGATATATTGACCAAAATGAAATGCCAGTTTTCAACTCCTTTTGGATCAATCCGAAGGCTTTTTGTGCCGTCAATGAACTCGGTTTCATCGATTTCGACTGTGCTGTTTAAACCATCTTCGTAACCCCAGGTACACCATTGTTCCCAGTCCGGATCGTCGAGGATAACCTCATCCTCTTCAAAACTCGGATTTGGCAGGATGTTTTCACCTTGTGCATGGGTTATCGCCGGTAAAGCGGCCAGTACCAAAACAAGGGCAATCAAACAGATTAGTCTTTTACACATAATAATCCTCCTTCAAAAAATAAATCTAGATTTATAATTGAAATGTAAAAAACATCTTTACGGCAAAGCACAAAATCTTCATTCGACTCTGCGCTTTGCATAATACCCGACGATTCCTCCTCTATGAATAACTGCAAAAGTTACTCTCGCCGAAAGATTATAAGACGCAAATGCCCGATTACACGAGCACAAACTTTACTAACGTTATTTATACCAGATTATCTACTCTCCAGTCAAGGAAAAACATATTTACAGTCGATTTAACCCACCTTGACTGGAAACAGGATAAGCATTAGTATAAAAAGCCAGGCCGGGAAGCAGGTTATGCTATCCAGCTCGGCCGGTTTGGGCTGATGAACAACACAACATCGAGACGGAAGTAAAAGTATATGGCACTAAAACGTGACAAATTAAAACGAGAGAAGAACACTCTTTTGGCGATGTTGTGGATATATTGCCGGAATCATCATGATAGCATCGGCAAACGATTATGTCACGGTTGCCGACAGTTATGCGAATATGCCAACCAGCAATTGCAGAAATGCCCATTTGGTGAAATGAAGGGGCCCTGTTCTCAGTGTGAAATACACTGTTATAAACCCGAGATGCGCGACCGGATACGAGATGTTATGCGATACTCCGGGCCGAGAATGCTGAGCAGCCATCCTGTTCTGGCACTGAGCCATCTCATTAAAGAACGGAAACTCAAATCCAGTTACTGCAAGAAGGTTTCAGCTTCCTCTGAGTGAAGGAGAATGAAAATGAATGAACAAAACAGCACACGACGTGATTTCATAAAAGCTATGGGTCTGGGAGCTGCTTCGCTGGCGATGCCGACAGCTTATGCCGGAGAAAAAACTTCATTACTTGTGGTCAGCCCTGAACCAAGATTCGACCTGTCTCCCTATTTGTACATGCAGTTCATGGAGCCTTTGGGTACGACAGATGGTTCAGTGGCGGCGGCATGGGATTTCAAGAGGGACTGCTGGCGAGAGGATGTTGTAGAAGTTACCAAAGAACTGTCTCCTTCTCTTATCCGATGGGGAGGATGCTTCAGTTCTTATTATAAATGGAAGGAGGCTGTGGGGCCGCGGGACCAGCGAAAACCGATGATCAATTTATTATGGGGTGGAATAGAGGCAAATCAGGTCGGTACCCATGAGTTCGTTGATTTCTGCCGGCAAACTGGGGCCGATCCGCTTATGAGTGTGAACTTCGAGTCGGATGGCAGAAAGAAATGGCAGCGCGATTCCAAAGGCAGCATTCGCTGGGCGGGTCCTGAGGAAGCGGCCGAATGGGTAAGATATTGTAATGCGCCCGATAGCAGGGAGCGAATAAAACATGGCGTCAGAGAACCTTATAATATCAACATATGGCAGATCGGAAATGAAACTACGCACGACCGCAAAGCTTTCGACTGCGAGACCGCTGCAAAGAAGACCGTTGCCTTCGCAAAAGCCATGCGAAAAGAAGACCTTGGTATTGATTTGATTGGCTGGGGCGACAGGGGATGGGCCCGCCGAATGCTTGATATTGCAGGTGAGCATCTGAATTACATTGCATTTCATCATATGTTCAATCCCGATCGAAATATTCCCAATTCGCCGTTGCGAGGGATTGAGTATCGTAAAGACCCGGCATGGACATGGGAACGCCTGATGAATGCCAGCAAGGTTCATGAAGCCCGTATCAGAGGGATGCGTGAGGAGGTGGCGGACTATCCGGTGAACCTGGCTATGACCGAATGTCATTTTTCCTTACCGGGCCGTAATAGGTGTGAGGTACTTTCCACGTGGGCGGCAGGCGTTGCAAACGCTCGACTGTTGAATGTTCACGAAAGGCACGGTGACAAGCTCAAGATTGCAACATTAGCCGATTTCTGCGGCACCAGATGGCAGGTTAACGCCGTGATGATTCCCGTGCCGGGAGGAAAAGCATATATGATGCCTGTTGCTATTGTCATGAGTCTCTACCGACATCATACCGGAAACAAGGCTGTTGACGTCGGCGTAGTGCCGGATGGTCTTGATGTTACGGCCAGCCGAACAGGAGACCGGCTATTTTTGCATGTGGTCAATACAAGCAGAGAACGTTCTGCCACAGCTAAACTGGTGATAAATGGGATGAAGATAAGAGCAGGTCGTATTTTCGAATTAGCTGCAAATCCTGAATTCGAGGTTATACAAACCCAATCCGACCGGATAGTTCCTGTGAAAAAGGACCTGCCCATGAACGGTTTGTGGACCTTCCCGCCGGCCTCCGTCTCTGCGGTAGAATTGGATATTCAGCAAACATAAAAGGAATCGGAACAAATGATTTATTTAACCGAAGAAGATATTTTAAGAGCTGCGTCAATTGATGAGGTATTAAATGCCATCGAAACATCAATGCGCCTGTACGAACAAAAAGCATTTCACATGCCGCAACGGCTCGGCGTAGATTACGAAACAAACACTTTGCTGCTAATGCCGTGTTTCATTAAAGATTGCTTTGGAACCAAACTTGTAACTTTATTCCCGGAGAATCCTGAAAAGCATATTCCCGTCCTGAATGGAATAATGGTTCTCAATGATGCACAAACGGGCGTGCCTCTTGCATTGCTTAACGGCCCTGCTCTGACGGCCTTGCGAACTGCAGCGGTCGGCACGGTGAGCATTCGTCATATGGCCCCGGACAAAAATAAGAGTCTGGGTATCATCGGTGCAGGTGTCCAGGGTTTTTACCAGGCCTGGGTTGCTTGTGCGGGGATGAAATTCACAGATGTTTTTGTTTATGACTTATATCCGGAAAAAACTTCGGTACTGGCGGAAAAACTGTCGGAGATGATTCCCGATGTTAAGCTTCACCAGGCCGCCTGTGTCGAGGAACTGCTCGAAAACAGCCAGGTCGTTATTACGGCAACCACCTCTTTTGAGCCTGTATTGCCGGACGAGGAGGATTTATTAGCCGGTAAACATTTTGTCGGCATTGGTTCTTATAAGCCGAATATGAGAGAGTTTCCCCAGGCATTGTTCAATCTGCTAAAGAACGTCTTCATCGACACCGAGCATGCTGTGCAGGAATCAGGGGACATTATCGTTCCGCTGAAAAATAACTGGCTCAGGCGGGAGCAGATTATGACACTGGGGCGATTTCTAATCGAGAACAAGTCACTGGATGAGGTTACGGGTGAGACTACTTTGTTCAAGTCGGTGGGTATGGCTTTGTTTGATGTATGTGCATCTAAATTGATATATGAAAAGGCAGTCCAAAAGGGCCTGGGTCAGGAAATCGTTTTGTAGCAGGCGTGACTATAACTAATCACAATAGCCTAATTTACATTTTCGGTTGGTTTGGCCCCGGCGGGCAGGTTCTCCTTTAAGTATCCTGTAAGTAATTCGTAGAGGTGGCGCCTTGTATTTTCGCCCTCTTTTATCGCGTGGGTGCGGTTCGGATATGACATCATTGAAAAATGCTTATTGTGCTTAATCAGCTCATTAATGAGAGCTTGGCAATTCTGATAGTGACAGTTATCATCGCCCGTACCATGAACGATAAGAAGGTTTCCCTTTAGTTGGTGTGCATATGTTATGGGTGAACCGTTTTTGTATCCCTGCTCGTTGTCATCCGGGAGCCCCATATATCGTTCCTGGTAAATCGTGTCATAAAATCGCTGGTTGCTTATAAACGCTATTGCCATGGCGGTATGATAAAGATCAGGATACCTGAAGATGGCGTTTAGACTCATAGAGCCGCCACCGCTCCAACCCCATATACCTATTCTGGCAGGGTCGATATAAGGACGACTTTTAATTATAGCTCGTGTTGCAGCGGCCTGGTCGGCTGAGGCAAGAATGCCGATTTGGCGGTAGATGCACTTGCGCCAGTCGCGGCCACGGGGTGCGGGAGTGCCCCGGTTGTCCACACTTATTACCAGATATCCCTGCTGGGCAAGCATGAGATGCCACAGATATTTTTTATCACCCCAACTATCCATTACAGTTTGGCCGGCAGGCTCACCATAGACGTGGAAAAATAACGGATACTGTTTTTCAGGGTCAAAATCCGGTGGTTTCATACACCAGCCGTCCAGAAGAACACCGTCACCGATATCTATGCGAAAGAATTCAGTTGGGCGCTTCTTAAGTTCGCTCAATTCATCCCGCAGCTCCGAGTTATCTGCCAGTGTCCTTATAGTTTTATGCTCCGACAGACGGACCAGCTCAATAATTGGAGGGGCATCGAAAGATGAGTAGGTGTGAAAAGCCCATTTCGAATCCTGTGATATCTGGTATTTATGAGAGCCTTTCTGGGTTGTTGGAGTTAATCGTTCGACCTTGCCGGTGCCGTCCAGAGGAGACCGATATAGGTAGCGCTGAGTCGGGTTATCAGGTGAAGCGATATAGTACACCCAGCCGTCCTTTTCGTTGATGCTCTGAACACTTATCACGTCGAATTGGCCGGGTGTTAGAAGAGTTATGTTTTTGCCACACCGCGAAACCAGATACATATGCCGCCATCCATCTCGCTCACTTAGCCATGTAAAACTGCTGCCGTCATCCAGCCACTTCAGGTCGTTACCGACGTCAACCCAGGCCTCATCTTTTTCAGTTAGAACTGTCCTG
>CAZWME010000281.1:0-6556 GCA_964634515.1 uncultured Pirellulales bacterium
GTTACCGGTCCAAGTGTAAAAGCATAACATGCGAATAGTTTAACAAGCTGCCAAAACATCTCGTCCAGGCTCGATATATTGCTTTTTATCTCGGGTGCCCTTACTCCACCGGCGGCACTATCACGGATGCACTCAGAAAAGTACCAATACATATAGGAGTAAACAATGAGAATCTTGGCAATGAGACCCAAAATTCCTCCAAAGACACAACATATAAGGAATAATGTCAAAATGTCAATTGACAGCCTTAGCAGAAAAATAAGCACAATAGTGCTCAGACCTCCTTTGCTGGTAGGATAGAGGAGTATGTCGACAAGCCAGGGTAATTCACGCTTACATATGGATTCATTTTTTCCTTCTGCTGGTTCTTCTTCAAGTTCCTGTGTCTTTTCAATAACCTTTCCGGATGTCTCGTGTTGGCTGGCCTGCTGATTTTGTGTTTCGTTTTTTTTTGGTATATCTAAAAGAGACAAATCGTAGTCGGAATATTTCTGGTTTATTTTCGATTCTCCGGAATTGCATTGCTTTGAAGTTAGGCTTGTACTTTCAATTTCTGGAACGACAACGATATTCTTACACTTGGGGCACTTGCCTTTTTTGCCGGCCCGGGCGCCGGGGACGCTGAGCTTCTGACCACATTTTTTGCAGTTAAACTTGATCATAAAAAGTTTTTTGTTCCATTATTTTTCGGTACTTTACACTTCCCAGTTGAGTTTTTCTCCGTATTTATAACAGAACCGCCCTAACACATGGGCCATTATCATTGTCAGGTAAATACAGACTACGCTTAGTAAGTAACTTATAACAAAGGATTGCGGCATAATTACTAATATAAACGCAATGAGCCCGCAAACTGCGAAAAAGAGCAGGACCAGACCACAGTAAGGAAGAAAAACGTTAAACATCGAAGCGATAATTAATATCGGATTTAATGCCCGAAGAGAATCGAACAAAACCAGCCCCAGCAGCACCATTGGCAAAAAAAGGACTCCGTATGTCACCAGCAGCCAAAAGACTATATCTGCCTGTTTAGTTATAATAAGATATGCCACTAATGGGCCGACGCAGACGGCAACACAAATAAAAGTATTTAATATCAGCCAGATAAGCTCCCAAGCATTCGTTAGTATGCTCAACGATAATTCGATATCCGGTGCGCGTCGATTTCCGCCGGCGCTGTGACGAATGCAGTCTGAAAGGCAGTAAATCAAGTATCCTACTAAGAGTACAATAATTGCAACTAAAAGAGGTGGTGGGTGCATCCAATAATCAAGATGGCCCAATGGCGGCAGCATTCGAGGTAAAAAAGAAAGAATGGCCAGATTAACCAGACCCGAGGTGCTTATCGGATAAAGAAATATCTCGACAAACCACGGCAGCCTGCGCAAAGCGGGTGTTTCTTCCGCTGATTCTTCTTCAGGCTCCTGATTATATTCGTCACTGCTTTCGGAGGTCTCAGTAGGACTAAGAGTCAGGTCTTGAGCTTTGTCTTTTTGCGGCATAGCCAAAAGAGATAAGTCGTAGGCAGAATATTTTGAGTTGATTTTAGAATCTTCGGAATCGTCTTGCCTTAAAGTTGTGTTTGTACTTTCAAGCTCAGGAACAATAACTATATTCTTGCACCTGGGGCATTTGCCTTTTTTGCCTGCATTGTTTTTGTGAACGCTGAATTTCTGGCCGCAGTTTTCACAGCGAAACTTAATTATAAAGTCCGCATCATCCACTTTTAAGCCTTCCTTTTTCCGGCTCTTAAACCGGAAATGTTATCAAACCGCTCTATCAGGTAAGACGCTTTGGAGACGATTTTATTCAATCGGAATTAGCTTCGACTACTTTTCAGCTTACAGGTCCCAGTTAAGTTTATCCTGATACCGCCAGTAGAACCGCCCCAGAAGATGGGCGTCTATTAATGCTGTATAGATAATAATAGAACGAAAGATAACATTCGAAAATAGGGACTCCTGCTCTTGTGCGGGTATCATCCGGATTAATAAGATCGGTCCGACAAATAAAATAATAAGACCGAGATACGGGCAGAATGTATTGGATATCGATTTTATAAACGTGCGGAAATTAAGACCGCGAACTAAGTCGTGCATAAGAACGGATAACAAACCCATTGGATAAAGAAAAACGGCAATGACCAGTAAAAACCAGGAGATTATGTTCATTCCTCCGGCGGATATTGTATAGATAACAAATGGGCCCAAAAAAACCGCGAAACAACCAATGATGTTTACCACCTGCCCGAACATATCCTTTAGAGTAGGAAGCCCGCCAAATCCATGAGGTGCTCGTATCCAGCCGTATGCACTTTCGCGAACGCATTCGGCGAGATACCAGTATAAGTACAAAAAAATGAGGATCTTCACAAAAAAAGCTGCAATACTGAAGAGAAAAGCAAGTAGGTACGGAAGTATACTCTCTATAGTGTTGAGTAGTTGCGGCACTAGGATGAAGATCGCGAGATGTTTCAGGCCCGGCTTGTTGAGCGGATAGAGAAATATGTCTATAAACCAGGGGGCTTTGCGCTGTGCCGCGGGGTCGGTTTCTTTTGGCGGTTCTTCTTCCTCTTCGGATTCGCCGGCCTGCTCGGAGGCGATATATTCGACCATTTGTCTATGTTTGAGAATGTTTTGTTCCTGGATATTCAAAAGGCTCGAATCATAGTCAGAATATCCGGAGCTGGTTTGTGTTGTGCCCGTGCCCTCTTTTTTTGAAATAAAGATTATGTAATAACAGTTGGGGCATCGAATATTTTTGCCTGCGTAGCTTTCCGAGACGGTGGATTCATAGCCGCAGTTTTCGCAGTTAAACCTAATAAAAGGGTCCGCTTCACCCACTTTCAATCCTGCCTTTCCGGAGCATTGAAATCAGAATAAGCGATTAAGCACTCGCCAGTTTTTCTTTTATAAGTTCCGAGGCTTTTTTGAGAGCATCGTCTATTTTTTTTGGATTTTTTCCGCCAGCCTGTGCTATTTGAGGCCGGCCTCCGCCCCCGCCGCCGATTATAGGGGCAGTTTCCCTGACGATGTCACCGGCCTTCAGGCCTTTCTTGATGACGTCATCGGTCATACCCGCCAGCAGCGTAGCCTTGTCGCCGTCGGCGAAGCCCAAAACAATAGCGGCCGATTTCGCCTTCTTCTTGAGCATATCAACGGCCTCTCGTGCCTGCTCGATTTGTGCTCCGGGCAGTTGGGCGATTATTATGGAAGTCTCGCCGACCTTTTCACATTTTTGAAGGAGTTTTTTTGCCTCGGTCATAACATCCGCCCCGGATGCCCTTGCCGCCGCCTTTAGTTCCTTCGAAAGTTTTTTATTTTCCTTTATCAACTGGCCGACCCTTTCAACCAGCCCTTCGGAGGGAACTTTCAAAATTGCAGAAAGCTCATCGACGATGTCACTTGCCTTTTCGAGGTAGCTGTTAAGCCCTGAGCCCGTCAGAGCCGTAATCCTGCGGACGCCTGCAGAGATGCTCTCTTCTTTGATTATCTTGAAATTGCCGATGGAACCGAGTCTGTCAACGTGTGTGCCGCCGCAGAATTCCCGGCTGAAGGCCTCGGAGATTTGGTCCTGGCCCTCTGCGCCGATAGCCACTACCCGGACGTCGTTTCCGTACTTTTCACCGAACAATGCCATTGCACCGAGTTCCTGAGCCTGTTTCTTAGGCATTACAGCCCAGGTTAGGGGCAGGTCGGATATGATTTTTTCTATCACTAAAACCTCGACCTTTTTCAACTCTTTGGAGGTGGGAGCCTTTGGACAGGTAAAGTCGAATCTCAAATAGTCCGGCCCGACAAAACTACCCTGCTGGGCTGCGGATTTACCGAGTACCTGCTGCAAAGCCCACTGGAGCAGGTGAGTCGCGGTATGGTTTTTCTTTATTGCGTCCCTGTCTTTGCTTACGATTGCTTTTACGTTTTGACCCGGGCTGAAGGAACCTTCGACAACTTTACCTCGATGAATGATACAGTTGGCGATTTTTGCGGTATCTTCGACTACGAATTTAGCGTTGTCTGATTTATCCGCTGTGGCGGATTCTATAACACCGCAATCGCCGACTTGACCGCCCGCCTCGGCATAGAAGCAGGTTTGATCAAGAATCAGGCAGACCTCCGCACCGGCTTCGATACTGTCCTTGTCCTTGAAGCCGCTGTCGTCAAGCCAGCCGATTACTTTACTTTGGCAGCTATTGCTATGATATTTGTGGACATCTTCGGTCTTTGGTAATTCGGTATCTGTCAATGCCGCCGCGAGTGAATCATTTTTTTGAGCCGCTCTTGCCCGCTGCCGCTGGGCTTCCATTAGTTCGTCAAACCTGGCCGTATCGACCTTCAGTTTGCGCTCCTGGGCCATAAGCTCGGTCAAATCAAGCGGGAAGCCGAATGTGTCATAGAGCTGGAAAGCGTCTTCGCCGTTGATAATTTTCTTTATTGATTCTTGTGCGCGTTGAGCGGCGCCGTTGAAAATTTCGATGCCCCTGTCAAGTGTTCTTCCGAAGCTCGCTTCCTCGGATTCGATTACCGTTGATACGTAGTCGGCCCTTTCTCTTATTTCGCCGAACGTATCGCCCAGGCAATCGACGACTACCGGAACGAGCTTGGACAAAAACGGCTCGCGCATTCCTAATTCTCTGCCGAACCTCGAAGCCCGGCGGAGTATGCGGCGAATCACGTATCCCCGGCCTTCGTTGGAGGGAATCGCTCCGTCGGTTATCGAAAAGACAAGCGAGCGAATATGGTCGGCTATTACTCTAAAGGCGTTGTCTGTTTTGTTGCCGAGCTTCGATGTATATTTGTGCCCGGTGATACTGCTGGTGTAATCGATTATGGGCATAAATAAATCGGTATCGTAGTTGCTCTGCTTGTTCTGCAGCACAGCCACAATTCTTTCGAGCCCAGCGCCGGTGTCAACGTATTTGTGGTTGAGGGGTACCAGGTTGCCGTCAGGCAGGCGATTGAACTGTATGAAAACAAGGTTCCATAACTCGATGTATCTTGCGCAGCCGCTGTTGACTTGGCAATCATGGCCCGGGACATTTTTCATATCGCACATCTCAGGGCCGAGGTCGATGTGTATTTCGCTGCACGGCCCGCAGGGACCGGACTCACCCATTTCCCAGAAGTTGTCTTTTTTGTCGCAGGCAAGGACCCTCTCGGCGGGTATCGATGTTACCTTGGTCCATAAGTTCGCTGCCTCTTCGTCTTCTGGCAGGCCGTCCCGCCGGTCGCCGGCAAAAACCGTTGCCCAAAGCCGCTCCGCCTCGATTCCCCAAACGTCGGTGAAAAGCTCCCAGGCCCATTGGATTGCCTCGGCCTTGAAATAATCATCGAACGACCAGTTGCCTAACATCTCAAAAAATGTGTGGTGATAAGTGTCTTTACCGACTTCTTCGAGGTCATTGTGCTTGCCGCTTACCCGCAGGCACTTTTGAGTGTTTGCTACTCTGGGATACTCTGGAGGAGTAAGTCCGATGAAGATGTTCTTGAATTGATTCATTCCCGCGTTGGCAAAAAGCAGACTCTGGTCGCCAATGGGAACTATGGGCGAGCTGGGGACAAATTCATGGCCTTTACTTTTGAAAAAGTCTATAAAGCTGCTTCTTATTTGCTTTGCACTTGACATTTGGCCTTTCGTCTGCTCTCTCGACAATTGTTTACTTGTTATTCTTCATCGCCTTTACGAAACAACTGCTGATTTATCATCAGTCTCAATTATTAAGCCTTTGGCGACGAGGACTTTATGTTTTATTTCCTCGCACAAATCCTTGTTTTCGATCAGGAATTTTTTGGCGTTTTCTTTGCCCTGCCCAAGTCGTATTTCACCGTAATTCAGCCAGGCACCGCTTTTATCTACAACATCACAAGTAGCCGCCAAATCGATTAAGTCACCTTCATAGCTGATTCCGCTGTCGAACATAATATCGAATTCGGTATCACGGAAGGGCGGTGCGATTTTGTTCTTTACCACCCTTGCCCTAATTCTTGAGCCGACGGCGCCGGTAGCGTCCTTTATGGTTGTTATACGCCTCAGGTCGATTCGTACGGAGGTATAAAATTTCAGCGCCCTTCCGCCGGGCGTTGTTTCCGGATTGCCGAACATGACGCCGATTTTCATGCGAATTTGATTTATGAAAACAAGGGAGGTTTTGCTTTTGCTGATTATACTGGTCAGCTTGCGCATCGCCAGGGACATTAACCTTGCCTGCCGTCCCACGTGCGTGTCACCCATTTCGCCTTCGATCTCGGCTTTCGGCGTCAGTGCAGCGACTGAGTCAACGATTATGACGTCCACGGAATTGGACCTTACCAGCATCTCGGTGATGTCGAGGGCCTGCTCGCCGGTATCGGGCTGGCTGACCAGCAAAGCGCTTACATCTACACCGAGCCTTTTGGCCCAGGTCGTATCAAGGGCGTGTTCGGCATCGATGAACGCCGCAACCCCCCCCGCCCGCTGAGCGTTGGCGATAACGTGAAGCGCCAGTGTCGTTTTGCCGGACGATTCCGGCCCGAACAGCTCGGTAACTCTGCCGCGCGGGATGCCTACGCCACCGAGG
>CAZWME010000282.1:0-6554 GCA_964634515.1 uncultured Pirellulales bacterium
AAGGGCAGTAAAATGCGTGCATTAAAAAACTGTCTGTGGATAGCCGGTAGTGGGTGTCAGCTATCGCTGTTTGGAATGGTCTTACCTGCTTCTTCATGGGAATCCATGGCCAGGTTTGTTGGGGTTGAATCGTTTCCGGATTCACCGCAGTTCATTTATGCGATTCGTGTGAGTTCAGGCACGTATGCTGGGGTGGGGATATTTTTTATAATTCTGGCTCTGGCCCCCCTGAAATACGGAGTAATGGTACCGTTCTCGGCTCTAGGCGCGGTGTTCATAGGCGTGGTCTGTTTGATAGCAGGGCTGTTAACGGCAATGCCTTTTTGGTGGTTCATGGGTGATTCTTTGAGCTGTCTGGTGTTGGGCGTTCTCATACTCGTGTTCTGGCAACAGGCAAAAAAGACTGCCGGCTAAACAGGTAAAGGAGATAAAAAAATGGAACTTTTAGAAGATATGACTCGGCGAGGGAGAAAGTTTGATATTATTGATGTAACCTTGGCTCAGGGTACCTCTATGTTTTCTGCTCTTGTAATTGTCAAACTGATACCCGGCATAATGGATTTAAATATTTGGTGGTTCGTGGGATTAACAATACTATGTTACTTAAAACCATTTTATGTGTTCTGGTTTGAAAAATAAAATTTTTCTTTTGGCTTATTGATTTGGCAGTTTTGAAACAGCTTCCCATCACTGCTGATTATTTTCGAATCTGCGGCGTTGAAAGAATTCCTGCAATAACCTGCTGCAATCTTCAGCTAAAACACCCCCGGTAACTTCAAGTCTGTGGTTGAGCCTTTCATCCTGCACAATATTATACAGGCTTTTGCACGCACCTGCCTTCGGGTCGTCGCACCCGTAAACGAGCCTGTCCATCCTTGCAAGAACTAAAGCTCCTGCGCACATAGGGCACGGCTCTAAAGTTACATAGATTGTGCAGTCATGCAATCGCCAGCTTTCGATAAAAGACGCTGCCTGCGTCAGGGCGATAATCTCTGCGTGGGCGGTCGGGTCTTTAAGCAGCTCTCGCTGGTTGTAAGACTTACCGATTATCTGGTTTTTATAAACAATAACCGCCCCGATAGGAACATCACCGTTTTCCTCGGCTATTTGGGCGGCCGAAATGGCCATTCGCATATACCGCTCGTCCTCTTTGTTACTTTTCATTGTTCTTATCAATAAAATAAATACCCCTGAGGAGAATCAAATCCATCAGTGGAAATTCAAAAGCCCCTGTTATGTTTACCGGCCATAAGTATAACACAATCGGTTGCCCTAATACAACCTATTGGCTGATTTTTCAGTCGAGAATGATATTCCCTCAACACGAGTTCGCAACTTGAAGGGACTGTGAGGGCCTACGGACGTTAGGTGGTTTTAGAGAAATGGAATTTTGGTGTTTTATGTACTTTGGGAGATGATTTTTAAGAGTCTTGGGCAAGACATTGTACTCGATGTCTAAGTTTTGTTCTCGCATATTTTTGGTTCCATACCCGGCTCACAGCTATCTCGAAAAGCATATTCACTTGCGTATTATGATTGCCTCTTGCAATGATTACCTGCTTCGCTGCCCAAAGGACGACACTGACCGTAAATAATTTATCCGAGAAAATCAGGGTTGCTTCTTTGTACCTGTTGAGCTATGCTTGCTGCGCATCAGCTTGCATATGGTTACAATTTTGGTAAACTGTAGATTACAGAAAAATAGCACAATTTTAATAATCACCTTTTCGAGACGGTGTTAATTTTGGATGAATTTTGCAGGCTTTCGGGAAAATACATGAAAATCTCATTAAAGGCAAAGTTAGTTGGCAGTTTCCTTGCGGTGATTATTATATGCGGTTTGGTTGCCAATGTAGTCGGCATGCGAATAATTGGTGCGGGAATAATTAATCAGGCCCAGGACAAAGTAAAAAATGACCTGAATTCTGCCCGGGTGATATATCATGAAGAAAGTGACAACCTCAAAGATGTAGTACGCTTCACTTCTTCGATGTTTTTCTTAAAGGATGCTATTCGGAATAATGATTTAGTAAAGCTCAAAAAGGAATTGGATAAGATAAGAACAGCAGAGTTTCTGGATGTGCTGACCCTTACGGATAAACATGGGCGGGTCACCGTCAGGTCCCGGAATCCATCTGTTAGTGGTGACAGTCAATTAAACGATGAGTTCGTGAGCAGAGTGTTGTCTGGTGGGGAAGTAGTTGCTGCGACAGTGATAGTGTCGAGAGAGGAACTCATGAAAGAAGGGGCGGACTTGGCCGAGCAGGCATATTTGAAAATTATTCCTACTCCAAAGGCAAAGCCGAGGCCGGAAACTGAACATACTTCAGGAATGATGATAAAAGCTGCTGCACCTATTTTCGAATATGATGGTAGCCTTATTGGTGTTCTCTATGGAGGCAATTTATTTAATCGAAACTATGAGATTGTTGATAGGATCAAAGAGACAGTATATCGAGGAGTCAAATATAAAGGAAAGGATATTGGCACAGCGACTATCTTTCAAGGGGATCTGCGCATTTCAACCAACGTTAAGAGGAAAGACGGAAGCCGTGCAATTGGAACACGTGTATCTAAAGAGGTAAACGAACAAGTGCTGGTTAAAGGGCTACCTTGGATACACAGGGCGTTTGTAGTTAATAACTGGTATATAACCGCCTATGAACCCATCAAGGATATCAAGAATCAAATAATTGGCATTCTTTATGTTGGAATTCTGGAAGAGAAATTCATGGATATGCGAAATAGAGCTATTGCAATCTTTTTGGGGATAATACTTGGCGGTATGGCTATTGCTCTGATTGTTTCCAGCTTTTTGGCTAACCAGATATTGCAACCGATTAAACATTTAGTATTTGCCTCCCAGCAATTAGCGAAAGGCAATTTAGAATACGATATTAAACTCAAATTAAAGGATGAGATTGGGGAACTGGGAGAAACGTTCAACCTTATGGCTTCTTCATTGAGAGAGAGAGACGAACGGTTAAAAGAATACACACGTCAGCAGATAATGAAGTCGGAGCGGCTGGCTACTCTGGGACAACTTGCTGCTGGTGTAGCCCATGAGATAAATAACCCACTCGGTGCTATCTTAATGTATGCTCATCTATCCTTAGAGGAAATGCAGACAGAGGATCCTTGCCGGAAGAATATAGAGAAAGTAGTGACAGAAGCCGCACGATGTAAAGATATTGTGAGGGGCCTTCTCGACTTCGCCCGCCAAACTGAGCCGAAGGTCGAGCTGTCCGATGTGAACGAGATATTAGAACGGACGTTAGTTCTGGTTGAAAATCAGGCATTATTCCAAAACCTTAAAATAACCAGAGTGTTTTCTCCCTCTCTTCCAAAGGCAATGATGGATGGCAGTCAGATACAACAGGTTTTCACCAATATCATCTTTAATGGGGCTGAGGCCATTGATGGAGAAGGCGAGTTGACTATTACAACGAGGATGGCACCAGAGAGTGAATCCATCGAAATTGAGGTCATCGACACAGGCTGTGGGATACCCCAGGAGGATCTTGAAAGGATATTTGACCCATTTTTTACTACCAAAGAAGTGGGGCGGGGAACGGGGCTTGGTTTGGCTGTTAGCTATGGTATTATCGCCAGACATAAAGGGACCATAGGCGTGATAAGTGAACTTGGCAAAGGAACTACTTTTATTATCAGATTACCCTTAGAAATGCAAGGAGAGTAAAATGAAGAGACAGGCTAATATCCTGGTCATGGATGACGAGGAAAGTATGCGAGATTCATGCCTACAGACGCTCTCTCGTGATGGAAACCATGTAAAAGTAGCGGAGAATGGCTCAGAGGGGCTCATTATGTTAGCGAGAGAATCCTTCGATCTCATTATACTTGACCTAAAAATGCCCGGCTTGAGCGGTATGGAGGCGTTGAAGAAGATAAAGGAGGGTGATCCTGAGACTATGGTTATTGTTATTACGGGCTATGCAACCATTGAGTCCGCCGTCGAAGCAATGAAAACAGGGGCCTTCGATTTTATTCCTAAACCTTTTACACCTGATAGCTTGAGAACAATAGTCGGGCGAGCGTTGGATAGGAAGGAGCTTGTCCTTGAGAACGTTCTGTTGCGAAGTGAATTGAAAGCAAGCTTTGGACCTGATGTGATTATTGGTAAAAGCAAATCAATGAAGAAGGTTGAGGAGTTAGTGCAGAAAGTCGGTCCGACTGATACAACAATTCTCATTTCCGGCGAGAGTGGTACCGGCAAGGAACTTGTAGCCAGGGCAATACACCGCCACAGTAGTAGAAAGGATAAACCATTCGTGGCGGTAGACTGCGGGAGTTTAGTGGAAAATCTTTTTGAGAGTGAGTTATTCGGGCACGTTAAAGGTTCATTCACCGGTGCTACTTCAACCAAATACGGCCGGTTTGAGCTGGCAAATGGAGGAACGCTGTTTTTTGATGAGATTGGGAATATCAGCATAAACATTCAGACAAAATTGCTTCGGGTGCTCCAGGAAAGGGAGATCACGAAAGTTGGAAGTTCACAGGTTATCAAAGTCGATGTGCGAATCGTAACAGCCACCAACGATGACCTGCATAAAGCCGTGAAAGCGGAAAAATTTCGGGAGGACCTATTTTACCGTTTGAGCGTTGTTCCGATTACTCTTCCTCCGTTACGTGAAAGGAGAGATGACATTCCTCTGCTGGCTAACTATTTCTTGAAGAAGTACAATAAAAAGCGTAAAAAGAACGTAAAGGCTATTTCTGATCAGGCGATGAAGGCTCTGGTTAAATACGATTGGCCGGGGAATGTAAGGGAACTCGAGAACGCTGTTGAACGGGCTGTTGTATTGGCCGAGAATGATGTGGTTAAATCCTCGGACCTGTTATATTATGGACTCAGTGTTGAGGCAAATTCAAGATCAGATGTGAATAAGACTCAGCGCCTTGTTGATGTAGAGAGAGAGTACATCGCAAAGACGCTTGAGATGTTTAGCGGACATAAAGGCAAAACAGCAAAAGCACTTGGAATAGACCGCAAGACTCTTCGTGCTAAGCTGAAGAGATATGGAATAGAATAGAAATGATTGAGGCAATCCTCCCCGTTCTTGGGGAGGATTACCCATATAAAGGACGATGGTGAAACAGATGTAGAGTTCAAAAACACTTAGAAAGAAATAGATAAATTATTTATTACCAGCCACTTAGGACTAACCATAAGTGGCTTTTTTATTGTCTGGTACAGAGATTGCTAATTAAGATAGTAGATCGAGCTGGAGCGTTAGCTTTTCTCCAAATCGCCGGTATCCCAATGACCAGGGCCTAATACAACCTTCAGTACATTATTATTCTGAATGGCTTTTTCATATAGGAAAGCTGTGAAAAGGATTAGTTCCATCGGCACCGTAGGCGTGTTGCCAACGGGTACGAAGAGTTACTTGAGCAAGAAAAGGAAGAACGGATGAAATTTGCAGTACTAAAAAGCTGGTATGGAGTTGAAGTTAAATAAGTCGTAGTGAATTCAAATGAAGGTTGGATATAAGAGAATTTTGATAATAGAACCGGACAGTAAAGCGGTTCAAGAACGGTCGACTCTTCTTATCGACGAAGGTTACGATGTGGAAATAAGCGAAGGTATCAGGGATGCGGCAGAGAGAATCAAGGATGTGAAGTTTGATTGCGTTATTATGGATGTTGATCTGCCGGAGATGAAGGGTTATGAGGCAGTTCCAATTATAAAAGCGATCGACCCAAAAGTCCAGATAATTATGACCGCAGCCGAAAATACCATGGAATTAGAGACCGAAGTGCGGAAGCAAGATATCTTCTTTTACTATATAAAGTCTTTCGATCTGGAGGAGTTGAAAGAAGCAGTTCAAGACGTATTCAAAAAACTTGGAAAAGTCAAAAAGGTGAAAGAAATGAGTAAATCCCAAAAGGTTTTGGTTATCGACGATGACCCGAATTTTACCACAGCAATGACGCCTGTGCTCGAGAGCAATGGCTATCAGGTTGAGGCTGCCTATAACAAGGATGAGGCGATGGAGAAGATCGAAAAGTCCAAGCCCGATTTGATTCTCCTGGACATTATGATGGAGAAGCTAACAGATGGTTTTGACCTCTGCTACAAGCTAAAACATGACCCCGAGTTGAGTAAGATTCCCGTATTAGCTGTATCGGCAATTAATAATGAAATCGGCCTTAGATTTTCTCCGGGCACGGATGGTGAGTATTTCCAAGCTGATGATTTTGTAGAGAAGCCGGTCAAACCGAAAAAACTTCTGGTGCGCGTTGAGAAGCTCTTAAAAGCGTAGAAGGATGAGATGAAAGAGACCTTTACGACATCAGAAAAGCGGCATCGGATGCAAGAGCAGGCCACTATTATTGTTATTGATGACGAAAAGGCTATCCGGGATTCCTGTTGTCAGGTACTAACCAAAGATGGGTACCGGGCAGAAACAGCAAAAAATGGGGATGTTGGTTTGCAAAAAATAAGGGACATAAAACCCGATTTGGTCCTCATTGACCTTAAAATGCCGGGTATGAGTGGAATGGAACTCCTTGAGAAAATTGAAGATGTT
>CAZWME010000283.1:0-6548 GCA_964634515.1 uncultured Pirellulales bacterium
TACGGTAACAATTCCCGACGAATCCAGATTCTTCGAGCAGAAAATCTTAAAGCACGGTATCGATACAGAGATTGAGGCGACCCCGGCCATATATGAGAAGTATATTGGAAAAGCTTCGCCGGAAAAGATATTCGGTATAGCAGTTGATATCGGTACAACCACTGTTGTCGCAAAGCTGATAAATATGATCGATGGTCAATGCCTGGCTACAGAAGCGGTTGTCAACCCACAAAGCCGATACGGCGATGATGTCATCAGCAGGATTTCATACGCTCAAAACGAAGAGAAGTTAGCTGAATTACATAGAGTCATAATAGAATGTGTAAATGACCTGGCATCGAAACTCTGCAGAAAAACGAACGTAGATACAAAATTCATATATGAAATTTGTGTGGTCGGCAATACGACTATGGGCCATATTTTCCTCAAATTGCCCGTAAGTCAGCTTGGCCAGGCACCATATAAGGCATTTTCGCTCGATGCTCACGATGTATCTGCAGGGCGGTTGCATCTTGAAATTAATCCAGCCGGCAAAATCCATACAGTTGAGAATATAGCGGGCTTTGTCGGCTCGGATACTACGGCTGTGGCACTTGCGGTCGATATTGATTCAGCGGAAAAAATGACACTTGTGGTCGATATCGGCACAAACGGAGAAATTGTTCTCGGCACAAAGGAAAAACTTTATGCTGCCAGTTGTGCGGCCGGACCGGCTCTTGAAGGGGCACGTATAACATGCGGAAGCAGAGCAGCCGAAGGCGCTATAGAAGCTGTTGTAGTTAACGAAGATGATATAGATTTAGAAGTGATAGGAAACTGTCCTGCCCGCTCGATATGCGGCTCAGGCCTTATTGATGCGGTAGCGGTAATGCTGGAACTCGGCATTATCGATTTAACAGGACGCTTTGTCAAACCAGAAAACCTCAAGGGAAAGCTCTCACCTGCTATTTTTTCTCGTATAGGTGAGCAGCAAGGTGAGCCGGCTTTTGTTTTATCTCAAAGCGGCACTAACGACAAGATATTCCTGAGACAAAAGGACATACGCGAAACACAATTAGCAAAAGCCGCCATTAGAGCAGGCATCAAACTTCTGCAAAATAGAATCGGCCTTGAGGATAACGATATAGAACGCATCCTTTTGGCCGGTGCGTTTGGCAATTATATACGGAAGGAAAGTGCATTGCGGATAGGTCTGCTGCCTGACGTTCCGCTTGAGCGTATTGTTTTTGTCGGAAATGCCGCCTCTTCAGGTGCGAGGATGGCCCTTGTCAGTCAGCACTACAGGGACAAGGCACGTGAGCTGGCCGGCAGGATTGAATACATTGAAATCGCTCATGAGCCTGAATTTCAGGATGTTTTCGCAGATTCAATTCTTTTTTAAGACACTAAGTGACACAGGCTTCTCACCGAGAAGCCGTTATATTTTCTCATTGATTTTTTAACCTAATATTGTGTATAATTAAGCAAAGTGGAATTTGTACAACACTTTTTAAAAAAGGGTGGTATAACCATGCACGACCAACGAGCTTTCACACTGATAGAACTTTTGGTGGTAATTGCGATTATTGCGCTTCTGATGGGTATATTGATGCCGGCACTTCAGCGCGTAAGGAAACAGGCCCGTACGGTTTATTGCCTGAACAGTCTCAAACAACTGGGCATTGCAATGCACTCCTACGCATTGGACAACGATGATTATATTCCTCGTGCATTGGACCATGAAGTGAAATGGATCCTTGAATTCATTCCGTACTTAGGACAGGAATATAGAAAAATCGATGACTATCGTGAGGTTGATGTTTATCAGTGCCCATCCTTTCCACGTACCGGAATAGGCCAATATGGCCAACAGAATAGCGAGCAGACGGTGGATTATGTAGTAAATGCCTGGGACATGGATAATCCCTTCTCAGGCAGCGACCAGGGAAACCAGAAGGATGAACCGACCAAGCTCAGCAGCGTCAAGCAACCGGCACAGCGGATTTATATGGCGGATAATTCAGCAGGAGAATGGCGTCCTGTTGTGCGGAACAGAGATCAGCTTGATATTTTGTCCAGGATGAACTATCTGGACGTCTGGTCGAGAACGCATTTACCCGCCTCGGAAGAAACCACCAAGGGCAGTAACCTGACCCGACGGATCGCGGCTAATCGACATCGCGGCAAAGGCTGTAACAATCTTTTCTTCGACGGCCGGGCCGACTGGCTCGATAAGGAAGAGAATACCGCCCGATTTTGGTGCGGTGCAGAATAACTCTGGATACTTTCATTGCGATAACAAGGAATTTTTCACACCAACATGGTTCTTAGCATATATAGGATATTTGCCTATACCAAATATAGTAGTTCACCTGATAAATAAATTAGCCATTCCCCGATTGCCTGACAAACGAGGACCTTTATAATATATATTATCTGTCTGCCGAAGGATCTTGACCAACTTGAGGTTTGATCGGTGGCGGCTTCGCTGACAGAGGGACGTAATCCGTTTGACGGCAAACATTAACATATAAAGCTTTGATAATACTTAGGTTCTGCTTTTTATTTTCTGTTGTACTCCTCGCCGAGGAAATGAACGCTAATTTATTAGTGTGAAATTTGGGAATTACAGATTCTGGGTTTCGAGTTCTGTTTTTCTAATCGCCTTGAATCAAAAGCCAAAATAGTATCCCCAAAACCAGCATAACCGTTGTCCTGAATGGCCTGATTTTGCCATATCTTGTCATTATGAACAGGATAACGGAGCCAACAGCACCGAGCAGAACTAATCCACTCAAAGCCGGTACCAGAACTGCCGATGTTCTTCCATTGTAAGAAATTGTACCTTTCGCCATATGGCCGATGTTCTTCCATTGTAAGAAATTGTACCTTTCGCCATATGGCCGAACCACTTCAAAGCAAAATAAGCTGCGTACATCCATATACAAACAGAGGCAATGCCAATAATTGTGCCTAAAGTTGTTTTCATACCGCCGGCCCTTTCATTTATTGTTTTAACCGGGATTTGTCATTTATTCCTGCTCTATTAAGTCAATATGTTAATATATAACTTATGTTTTGAGAATTAATTTTTGCTCAACAATCGGGTTGTAAAAAAAAATAATATTGTTCAAGCTTTTCCTTTTGACTTTTATATTTAAAGCCTTTATAGAAAAGGGCTGGAAGATTGAGATGATGGGAGTATAACCTTTATGTAAATAGCGAGACAGAGAAAATAACTATGGCACTTCATACCGTTTTTAGAGTAAGTAAAAAGGAAGGTGACCTCGGCTACGGTGTTATTGAGGTACACGGCCAAAAGTATCCTGTACGTAGAACGAGCCCTTTATACGGTGATCTTGGTTATGGAATTGTTAAAGTGTTAGATAAAACGTATCCGGTCTATAGAAAGAAAAAAGAGGACGGCGATATCGGTTATGGTGTCGTTAATATTCAATTCAAATAAAATTTAAGTGTCGAACAGGCGCAGATTAAACACACACAAAGTTTCGAGAGACGAATGTGTTTATCGAATCGGATGGCTTGCACTTTAATTACTATTCAAACACAGGATTTATTTGCCTTGCATTTGCTGGAACATTTGTTGAAACGTGAACTCGGGCGTAAAACTCCACTTAGGCAATTCACCCATTTTCGATTTATCCACAACTCCATCATTCAAAAACCTAAACATTAAATGGTGTATGCCCCGGCCGGCAATTGTCCAGATATCATTATGGCCTAAATCGTCAAAGATGACCCACCGGGCGTTGGTAAAAGTGTCAGCATATTTTTTCCTGAACGGTTCGCCTGTTTCTTTGCTGCCGTAAATTATCAGTGTTTCAACTTTGCTTTTTTGTGTCAAAGGATGTTCGCTTACAACCGGCTTTACGGGCCAGTCACTGTATTGGAAGCCGCCCCAGGCTGCCAGAGATAGAGGTGAACCAATTACAGAAGAAGAGTCTTCCAATTCAAAAATAAAGTCTCTGTCAGGGTCGGTTACGCTGCTATATGTCTTTGATAAAAGATCGCCGTTATTTCCCATTTTCGTCATCATCTGGTCATAAAACAAAGACATTAATCCTATGTTCGTAAAATCTCCATTTTCCGCTGAAACAAAAGCATCAAAGATCATATTCACATAAGACCGCTGAAACGTAATACCAAAGTAGGTCATGAATCTGACTTTTGATAGGTCAATAGGTATTCCGTTCCATTCTTCAGGCATGTTTTTTATAACATTTCTCATCGTTTTTACTATGTTCGGAGACCTTTTTACTGCTTTTGGATCTTTCCTCCAAAGTTCATTTAAGTGGCTTAGCCTTGCATTAAATCCTTCAGGTCTTCCAAAAGCAATATCATATGGAAATGCGGCTTCAATCATAATGGCCCTGCTGATTCTCTCGGGATACCTTAAGCAATAGACCATAACAACTGCACCACCATAGCTGCCGCCGGTAATATTTATCTTTTTATAACCGAGCGCATTTCTTACAGCATCAGTATCATCAACTACATTCAGGATGTTGTATTCGGCCACATCAATACCATTTGACTTGAGTTCTTTTACGGCCTGAGTAATATTTTTACCTACCGTTTTCAGGCTTGAGACCGAAAGCATGTTCGGAGTCTTAAATATATCATCAAGTAGCGGGTGTCTGAGGGTGGGAGTTCCGTCAACGCCTCTGTACCCAACTTCGACGACATCATGGTTCTCAAGATCAGATTCACTAACATGTTCTCCAGGAGCAATATTGCCAAGCCCAGGTCCACCTCCAAACTGGAATATTGGATAATCAGGATTCGGATTGAGAGATTTTATGACAACTACCGGCAATTCAATGGTTATTGAATCCGATCTTGTTCTGTCTTGCGGCACATAAAGTGTTCCTCGCATCCCATCATATTCTTTCCCGTGGCACAGGATTTTATCCGGTTTCAGTTCTAATCGAGCATTTTTTAGCCTGTGATCAAGTTTTTCCTGAGAATAGGCATTAATTGGCATTAGTATCAATGCTGTAACAATGACCAGACTATTTATCAATATTTTCATAATGTCTCCTTCTATTAGATTTTCCCATCTTAATTTTTTACAATATTAAGTTACAATACAATTGAATATATACTTATCATCATATCATGGCGCTTGGCCGGATTTTATTATCTTCTGTTGCTTAGTCGCATTATCCGAAAAGCAGGTTTCAAAAAAATAATTTTCTTCTATTGTAACCTTCATTCTTTTACGTATTTGCAGCAAGCCGTTCGATATGAAAATCACCATTGAATGGGAGATAATAAGTCTTTAGAGTAACAAGATTAAAAGAAATTCAATTATCATGAGATTGACACTATTGTGGAAAATCATATGCCGGGCAACGAAAAAGATATTGAACAACACTAATTATTGAAATCTGTCATCCTCCATTTGCTACCCGGAGTTTTGATATTTCTCTTCTTCGTCATTTTGACACTAATACTTACAAAAAAGGGATTTCCCACGCTATTCTGCCTGTTCCTTGCGGTTATGCTGGTTTTGATTCCATTTCAACTTGGATATATTCTATATCAGGCAAAAAAGAAAAATAAATCATTATCATTAGAGGGGCTTGTGCTTTACAGACAGAAAATTCCACTATGGTTGTACTTTGTCATAATTCCACCATTCCTGACCTGGGCATTTATTTCGTATTTTCTTTTTGCACCTCAAATACAGGATCATTTAAGGGTAGAGTATTTTTCATGGCTTCCGGATTGGTTTTTCCTGAACTATAATCTCGAGAACGCTTCGAAAGCTGCACTTTTAGTCACATGGATTCTTGGTGTCCTTTTCAACGGTATAGCCGGGCCGATTGTTGAAGAGCTGTACTTTCGTGGTTATCTTCTCCCAAGAATATCCCGTTTCAAGGGTTGGGCGCCCTTGTTAAATGTTGTTTTGTTCTCAGTCTATCACTTCTTCTCTCCATGGAGAAATCTGGAGAGAATCCTCGCCC
Source organism: uncultured Pirellulales bacterium (assembly GCA_964634515.1). GTDB lineage: Bacteria > Planctomycetota > Phycisphaerae > Sedimentisphaerales > Anaerobacaceae > NIOZ-UU13. The sequence continues at coordinate 5,970 of CAZWME010000283.1, forward strand.
TGCTGCCGGGAGCATATATCATACAATGGAAGAAGAACATATATCTCGGGATTATTCCGCTTTGACTGCTTAATACAACCGGCATGCTTCTTATGGCGCCTTTAGTCTTTCCATAGAACCGATATTCTGCATAAATGACTTCACACCACAGAAATGACAATTACGTGAATATTGTCTGGTTCTTTAGAATTTGTTGCGCATTTGCTCTGTTTTTGTGGCTTGTTTGAGTACTTTCTTTTCTTTATATGTCAGGCTGTGCATTCCCTTGTCGTGCACTTTTTTCAGGATGCGGTCAACCTCCATCTGCAGGATGCGCTGGTCTGTCATCCTGCTTTGCCAGATATTTTTGTGGACTTTCATTTTTAGTTGTTGTCGCCACCTCTCTGAGAGCACATAAATTGCTCCTGCACACATTCCTCCGAGGTGCGCAGCTTCACCGCCTGCATTATCGTTAACATCAGGCCTCAGTATTGATAACAGGCTCCAAGCCAATAGAATTATTGCCAGGATGTACATCTTGAGAGGAAATACCCCGGCTACATAAACAACCATTCTCGGAAACAAAATCCCGGTAGCGGC
>CAZWME010000284.1:0-6535 GCA_964634515.1 uncultured Pirellulales bacterium
CCATCAACACGGACAGGTATATTCTCCCAGTTGAGCTTATTAATAGGCACAGTTCCGGTAGTATAGTGGAGGTTTGCTGAGGTAAGGTCTGTTTTACTATTAACCTTGACATGAACTTCTTCATTAGTCAGCTTCGGTCTCATAACTATCGGTAGCGGAATACCACCCTTCAGATATTGGTCAACAAAAAGTCCGATTTCTTCAGGCGCCCAGCCCTGTTGATGTCCATGAGGCATATTAACAGTAATGCGATAATTCCTTTTGCTCTTCACAAGATTATAAGTTTTGGAATAACTGTCGAGTGGATATGCAAAATCATTGGTTCCATTGACAAAGAACACCGGTATCGACGTCGATCCCATATACATAGAGGGGTCCCACAGTCGGATCCATTTTTCTTTTTGCTGAGGTGTCATTTTAGCAAATTGATTCAGCCATACGCTGTTTTCATGCAGAAATCCACAACCATATACCGGTACGGCCGCCTTAAAGCGATTGTCAAGTCCCGCTACGATACATGTCAGGTATCCACCCCAACTGATTCCTGTAACAGCGGTACGGCTTGCATCAACTTCTTTGAAACTGCGTATCAAAGAATGGGCCAGAATAACATTTGAAACAGCATGATACGTCCATTGATCCTCTTTAGGTTGGTCAATAGCGCCGAACTTTTCCTGATCACTTTGTCCGGGGCCGCCATCAGGTAAACGTTTACGGTCGGGACCGCAGCCGGCAAGGTCCATGGCAATTGCAGCATAGCCACGTTTTGCCCATAGCTGGACCCATTCCCTGAATGCTGTACCACCACCGCCATGCACCAAAACCACAGCCGGATATCTGCGGTCGTTCGCAGTTTTACCGACTAAAGTGTCTGGAGTAGCGTAATAGGCAAAAATGCGGGTTGGTTTACCCAGATAGGATTTGCCCTGATAGTAAAGTGACCACACATTGCCTTCGCGATTAAACCATTCGAAATGCGGAGGCTGACTCAAATCAGTCAAGTCCCAGGGTGTTGACAGAGGTAAAGATTTGGTTGGCCGGATAATATCGCCGCCCTGCTGTAAGCTCAAACAACCACCGTTCACGCATACAAACAAGAAGAAGTAAAACAACCATTGTATCTGTTTCCTTTTTAAGGACATGTCCAGCACCTTTCTTAACTGTTAATATTAATTGATGTGAATGTGCACGATATACGTCTTTTAGATACACTTTAGAATATACTATTCGATCTCGATAATTGCTTCAGTCCAGCGGGGGAGGTTCCATTTATTTAATTGCACGTCGGCTGTTATAATGTATGTCCCCTGTTCAACTGATGCCCCGATTAGAATGCTGAAATCAACCTGCTTTTCATTTTGCGAAGGGATGGTGACAGAAGCGGTTGCGGGTTTTGCATCAAATCCAGCGGGGAGATTAAGCAAGACCGTGAACATTCGAGAGGCGTTGGAATGATTGAATGCCTTTAAGTCCATTTGAATGGTCTGGCCGGATTTTGCCTTCAGGCCGTAGGGGCTAAAGCGTATCCATCGTTCGTCGATACCATAGTTAGGCTCATCCCATGGAAAGAGTTCAGCAAGGAGCGATTTGCGTTTGGTCAAAGTTGCTAACATTTGGTCAATTTGTCTGTTGCTAAAACTGAACGGTTCGACGACATGCTGGTTGATGATTAAGGTTCCGGGGGGTATTTTTCTCAGCAGGTTAAGGCAATAGAAGTAACCCATCTGCTCGTGTAGTAAGTTGCGATTGAGAAGGCAGTAGTCGTCGATTCCTGATGGTGTAAAGGAGTCGTCGATGAAGAAGATTTTTTCGGCGTTGTCTTTCTCTACGAGAAGTGCATCGTGGTAGATTGTCTGGCCGGGGTAGTCATAAAATGTGAACGTGAATTCTTTCCATCGCATCTTATGGGCCTCGGGCATAATGTTGATTTCTGAAATAGGATTAGGTGTCAAACAGGGCAGACGATAACTCCCGGGGTGTTTGAGGATATCAACTGATGGAACTGTTGCATAAACAGGACAGTCAAACTCGGCGAGACAGGCGGCTACATCGTTCGTATGGTCATCGTGATAGTGCGTGATAAACAGACCTTCGAGACCGTTTAATTTTCCGGCTTCTCTTAGTTCAATAACTTTTTTCACTATCCGGCTGCTGCCGCAATCGATGAGGAATCCGTAGCGGTCTTTGGATATAATCAGCCGCGAGTTGCCGATTGGTACAATCCACTCGGGCGGCTTTTCTTTAATCACTTCTGCCCAGGGCATCCAGTTGACCCTGTAGTCTGGACCAAGGACACGCCGTGCCAGAACATCATAGTTTTTGTAAAAATACCACCGGCCGGCACTAATAGACAGGTAGTTTTCATATACTGACTGAAGTCGTTGTATCAAAAGATTGATCGCTTCGGTGGGCCTGCGTATAACCGGTCCTCGGACGGGTATGAGGATGTCGGGTCTTTGAGCCGCTACTTTTTGCAGGCTGTTTATAAGTTCACCCATCCGGCCGGCCCAGCCGTGGTAGCCGCCGATATTTGCTTCTTTGACAGCGTCCTGCAAAGAGTACAAATCGAATAGTTTTCCCTTGCCATAGATGATATCCCCAACAAAGGCATATTTGAGATTATCGATCTCGATGATATATGTGAGTGCATGGCGAGTATAACCAGGTGTTTCGATAATCTCAATCGGTATTCCTCTCCATGAGAAGTTTTCACCGGCCTTAACAGCTCGGTCAATCTTCATGGATTTAGTCAATATCTTAGTTCCCTGTTGAGTGTAATCGTGAAACCGGCGAGTCGTAAAGTCATTCCAGAACCGCTCGACATTATCGAACTTTGCCACATCCGATTCGGGCACGATAGCGGTCGCTCCGTTTTCTACAAGCTCTCGACCGGCCCAGACAACATCACGCCGGCTGTGGGTGAACAGCACCATATCAGCCTTTTTGATTTTACCGCTCGGATCACCATAGATGACCAGGTGAGCATTGTCTTTTTCTATGTCCACTCCGTTGACCGGTCCGGGAATCAATGACACGTGGTCGCTCAGTTGGGTAACCTCAGAGCAATAGGATTGGCCGTCTAAACACAAAATCAGCAAAAAAGCAATGACGGTCATAATTGGATTTCGCATGGGTTGCTCCAGAGTAATATTCTTATTGTGACTCTAATTAATGAGACTACCAGCGGCCTGAAAGCTTATTGAGCATATCTTTGGGCGTTGGGCCATCATGAACAACGAGACGGTAACGAAGCCGCAGTGTTTGACCTGTTTTCAAATTCACAGGTTCACCAGCAACGATACATGGATTTACCATCCAGACATAACGTGGATTGTGCCAGGTCGCCGGTGGATTGTCCGGATGATCGATAACACCGACGCCAATTGTTTTGCCATTATCAAGATTGATTGTGTAGTCGTACCATCGCTCGGGAGGCCAGTTCAGCTCCGGAGCTGAATAGTGCGGATCAGGAAGTTGCACTTTACCCTCAGTCGTGCCGTAATAGGAGTCGCCATCGTTCCTTGCACGCACGCAGAATCCACCGAAAGCTGTACGGTTCAATGTCAGGTCAAGCTTCGGAGTAAGTCGGTAATCCAGGTCAATAATATAGATACCATCCTGCTCACGAACTTTTGCCGAAGTATATTCGGTCATCATTACCCGTTCGTTATTTATCCAGTCGTTATCAATCCTTAAATCAGCTTCTTGGGTACCTGCTTTTATTAGTCGTACGTCACGGTTCTTAATCACTCTTCCCTGGGTAGGAGCGAACTCCCCCCAGCCCCAGAAATCAGCACGGCTGATGTTCCAGCCATAAGTTGGACCTTTTGGGCCTAAACTTGTGAAGTCGGCTTTCTCACGGAAGTCCATCGTATGCCAGGCAAGAAAAACACCGCGATGATGATGATGGTCGCCCGGAGCAAGGTCGGTCAATCGCTCACCGGAAGGCGTGTTGAGCGGATGAAAACAGCAGACGCTGCTGGCGGCCAGATTTGTCTTTTTTGGCTTTACAGTCATATAACGAAATATTGTCTTTCCGACCGGATTCTTCAGAATTACTCCATATTTGTCCGGAGCAAGGCTGTAATAACCTGTCCCTTCCTCAACTGCCTCTAATGAATCGACGCAGCCCGAAACTCCTGCAGAGACAATTATTGTCATAAGCATTAATAATATCTTTCGCATGGTGATTTTCTCCTTTGAAACTTGATATTTAGAGACGCTTGATTCGCACATTGCGATACCAAACCGGCCGGCCGTGGTCCTGAAAACCTATATAACCGACACGGGCGAAATCTTTCAAGGCACGGCCGAACTTGTTGTCAGTATCATCCGGATTTTTGTGTGGAGTTGTCCAAAGGTCTAAATTCATATCGATGATCTGTTCGTCATTAAGTACAACCTTAATGTTGCTGCCTTTACACGTAAGTATGCAGCGGTTCCACTGGCCCGGTTCATTTATCGCATTCTTTGACGGTTCAAGACAATCGTAAATCGCTCCGGCTGTACCTTTCTTGCTAATCCTGTTCCTCCCATATGAGTTACATACCTGGACCTCGATACCTGTATAAACTGGGTCCTTCAAATCCGAGGTTCGGAAGAAAATGCCGCTGTTGGTGCCTTCGATAACTTTAAATTCCAGATCGAGGATAAAATCTCCATACTTATCTGTGGTCCAGAGATAATCGTAATTGTGCTCCTTGCCGTCCATATCACGTCTGACAGTAAGTTCGCCGTCCTTCACAATCCAGGCATTGTCAGAACCTATTAGCCAACCGTTGAGGTCTTTGCCGTTAAAGAGCGTAGAAAATCCCTGTTCACTAGTCAGCTCCGCGCAGCCCAAAACGGTAAAAGAGATCATTATTGTCATCAGCGGTATTAAAACCTTTCGCATAGTGATTTTCTCCTTTGAAACATACATACGATCTTTCATCGCAATTTTAGAGCCGCTTTATACAGATATTTTTAAACTGAACCAGGCTGGAAGCAGGACCATGTTTACCCGTTTTTTTGTTAATACCACCATGGTGCTGTAAACCTATGGGGCCTTTCTCTTCAATCCCGGGTATTTGCGCATTCTCGATCACAATCTTACCGTTAAGCATTATCGTTACCCTGTCACCTATCATAGTGATATCCATTGAGTTCCACTGCCCCACCGGGTTATCGGCACGCACTTTGGGTACGGCCGCAGCGCGTAGTTCCGCTGGCAGCTTCTTGTTATTTCGAACCGACCATAGTTCACACGAGCCTATTGGCCAGCACCATAAATTTGCCTGGCCGCCGCTTGTGCCCCTAAGCAGAATGCCGGAGTCGGCGTTTGGCGTCAGTTTCTTAATTACGTTACCTTCGGAGTCGGTCTTGAGCGAACCGTCAGGCAAAATTGTAGGCATTGCATAAAATCCGGAGGTTCGTTTGAACCGCCATTCGACATGGAGAGCATAGTCTCCGAACGATTCTTCGGTCCAGAGACTCTTGTTACCTTTAGCTTCTGACATCGCGTCGTAATCAACTACGCCGTTAATGACCTTCCAATGACCATTGTCACCTTCGGGCACTTTCCACCCGGTAAAGTCCTTACTGTTAAACAATACCCTATATTCAGGCCACGACCGCCATGTGGGATACGTCTCACGCGGCGGCAGCTTGTGTGCACGGGGCGGTGTCGTTGGAAAGCCGTGGTTGAAAAACACATATAGACCGCCTTTTCCTGCTATGATAACATCATTATGTCCGTCCTTGTTCATGTCCGCAATATTAAGCTTCATTCCAACGCTAACCACGTAATTAGGTGGTGGATTGATTCCTTCTTCATCCGGGTAATGAGGCAAATGGTTAAAGGAAAGGACATGCCGTTCAAAATCGCCGCCTTTGATATCGTACCAAAAAGAGTAAAGCGGCTCGAAAGCGCCGATGTCATCGCCATGATGGGCAAAAAGGCGTTTACCGGTTACCAGGTCAGCCTTACCGTCTCCGTTTAAATCACCGAGTTCCATCGTATGAAACTGGCTGAATTCAGTTTCTACCCAGTGAGTCGTGAAGGTGCGTTTGCCACTTCTGCCAACCTTCTGTTGCAGCCATGCTAAGCCGTATGCATGAGCAGAACCTATTATAATATCATTCAATCCATCCTCATCGACATCATACACAAGAACAGGATGCGAAGCAGCGCCTCCTCTACCCTTGGCAGGCTCGAATTTATAGTCGCCATGAAACTTCCAGGGCTTGTCCGTCGCACGTCTCGGCTGTTCATACCAGCCAACCGGAGTAACGATGTCATTTCGCCCGTCGCCGTTGATATCACCCAGGCCGTTGCCGTGCATATCACCCTTGGTACCAACGACATGCTCTACAAACCACGGCTCTCTGTCGATATGCTCAAGCCATGTCATACCCTGGCCTTTGACCAGGGACCAGTGATTGCATAAGACATCATCATCACCGTCACCATCAATGTCTCCGTGGATTACCCCTTCCATATTCAGAGCCATGTGAATACGCTTGGATTTCCAGACTGAATTGTTATCACCCGGAT
>CAZWME010000285.1:0-6495 GCA_964634515.1 uncultured Pirellulales bacterium
TGCTGAGAGCAAAGTAACACTAATTACTTTACACAAAGTCATCAAAAAAGACCTTTAATCCCCCCCCCCGATTGAGCCAAGCATTGCCTTAAACTGCTCGACTTCAAAGAGTAAGAGGAAGTATCCTTTAAACGTTTCCGGCTTGAAGGTAAGTTCTATTTCTATTATTAACGCGTTCTCTGTCTTTTCGGCAAATTGTGTGATGATCTGGCTTACGATGGCACCGAACATATCAAAGCTGAAGTTAGGTATATGCTCGACTATCTTGATTTGTAACACATTTGCCAGGACGGTCAGGTAATTGCCGGAGATTATGTTTCCTACTTCTTTTAATGCTGATTCATCCATCGGAGTTATCTTTCGCGTTGTACCGGGCTCCCTTTTGACAAGCAGATCACTTAAGATAAAAGCTGTGTCTTTGGGGAATATCAGCAGGGCCGCTCCGCTAATTTCACCGGTAACCGGCAAATAAATCCCCGCTACCATATCTTCGGTGCCGATAAGGGGGCTGAGGTTTTCAACTTTTTTGACCTCCGCTTTGGAAATAGACACCTCTACGGGCCTGTCGATTAGTTTTGATAAGGCAGCCGAGGCCTGTTCCGCAGCTTCTTTGTTTATCTGCCCCAATTTGGTTACTTGTTGTAATTCACTTTCCATAATAAAATCTCCTTTTTTAGTTTGGAGTTTGCGATTCGCAGCTATTCAGCAACTACCAATTCTCTTTTCGTTAACATTAAATTAGAAACATCCAGAATTAAAACCGCTTCACCGGAACCGATTATGGTTGAGCCAGAGAAGTATCTGTTCTCTCTTACCAGTTTATTCAATGGCTTAATAACTATCTCCTGAGTTGTTGAGAAGCCATCGACTGCTAAGCCGAGTTCTTCTGTACCTTTTCTAACGATTACTATCGGCTGTTTTTTGAGTTCTAAAGACTGCATACCAAACAGTAAATCCAATCTGGTTATGGGAATGCCTCCTTCGTTCAAAACAATAGCTTCGTGATTCAGCATTCCCTTAATATCCTTTTTGTCTACATTGACCAGCCTTTCTATATTTGCTATGGGGATTGCATAAGTTTTGCCGCCTGCCTCAATGAAAAGGGCCTTTATGATAGCCATGGTCAGCGGTATCTCTATTATAAATGTCGTGCCTTTGCCCGGCTCAGATTCGACCTTGACAGAACCTCCGAGAGATTCGATTTTCTTTTTGACGATGTTAAGTCCAAATCCTCTACCGGAAACCGCTGTAACTTTTTTAGTAGTACTAACACCAAAAAAGATTGACTGAATTAATTCTTCGGTCGTTGCTTCCGGAGATAAAATCTGGTTCTTTATGGCTGTGTTTTTTATATCTTCAAGATCCAAACCCTCGCCGTCGTCGCTGACCTTGATAATCGCAAAACTTTTAGTTCGCTCAGCAGTTATTCTTATCGTCCCCTGAGCAGACTTGCCGGCCTTTTTACGGGCCTCTGGCGTTTCAATGCCATGGTCAACGGCATTCCTTAAAAGATGAACCAGGCTTTCGCCAATTTCATCTATCACAACCCTATCCAGTTCTATATCGCATCCCTGCGTTTCGAGGCTTACTTCTTTCTTCTGCTGTTTCGCCAAGTCTCTTACCATTCTGGGGAATCGACTAAATACAAAGCCGATCGGAACCAGCCTTGACTCCATCACATTGTACTGCAGGTCAGAAACCAACCTCGTCAAGGTATCTACTGCCGCTGAAAGCTCCGGATGCTGGAGTTGTTCTTTTACGCTGTCGAACCTCATCCTGTTTATCAGCAGCTCTTCCGCTAAATTCATAAGTGTATCCAGCCGCTCAACCTTTACCTCGATGCTTTCAACCTTTGCAGCAGCTACGGTAGATTTATCTGTAGCTTTAACCACAGCTTCTTTCTGTTCAATCAGCGTTTGTAGTTTCTGCACCAGGTCTTCAGTATCAAGCTCTTCGGCATCGGTTGTAATCTCTTTTAAGCTTGATTGGAGGTTATCGAAACATTCAAACAATGCATCAACACATTTATTCGGTTTTATCTTCTTAGTTTTTATCGCATCCAGTACATCTTCGATTCCATGGCAGAGATTGGACATTTGTAAGTAATCCATCGCTGCTGCCATGCTCTTTAATGAGTGCACTGCACGGAAGATCGCACTTAAAAACTCAGCTTTACCCGGCTTTTTTTCAAGTTTGAGCAGAGCCTTCTCCATTGAGGAGATGTACTCTTTAGCCTCACTCAAAAAGGTATCTTTGTATTTGCTTAGATCTTCAGGCATTTATACTCTCTTGTAAAACGCAATCCATCATAGCTTCGGCAATTTCGCCGGCAGGTAATATTTTGTCAGCATACCCTGCATCGATAACGACTTTGGGCATTCCAAATATTAATGATGACTCATCCTGAACAATTGTCCTGCCGCCGGCTTGTTTAATAGCTTTCATCCCTTCCCGACCATCGTATCCCATACCGGTCAGGATAATTCCAACAGCATTTTCATAAAAGATTTTAGCCGCCGACTCCATTACTAAATCAACCGAAGGAGTCAGGATATCTGATTTAGCATTCTTGATATGTGGAACAACCTCTTTACTTGGCAGTAAACGAAGTGTCATATGAGAGCCACCCGGAGCAATATATATCTTGCGCGCTTCGATGATTTCATTGTCCTCGGCGACTTTTACCGCCAACTCACACTGACGATTTAAATGCTGGGCAAAACTGTCCGTAAAAAACAGATTCGGCACATGCTGAACTATGATGATTGGTGAAGGAAAATCCTCGGGCAAAGACGGTAGAATCGATTCCAAAGTCTGCATGCCTCCGGTAGAAGCCCCTATAACTATAATCTTATTTAGGCCACCTAATTTATGTTTACGTTTCTTGGGTTTTCTGGCAGCAAGGGATTTGAATTTTCTAAGCTCAACCTTTGAGGCTGCTTTTACTTCATCTAAAAGCTGATGCTTGACCTTTTCAATATTTAGCGATAATTCACCGGAAGGTTTGAGAACAAAACCGACAGCTCCGGCCTCAAGGCATTCTATGGTAATATCCGCATCTCGCTTGCTGTAGGCTGAAAGTATGACCACCGGCACGGGGCATTCGCTCATAATGTGCTTTAATGTGGTTAAGCCGTCCCAGCCGGGCATCGCCAGATCGAGCGTAATGCAATCGGGCTTTGCCTTGGATATTTTGTCTATTGCCTGCCGCCCCTCCTTGGCAACGTCGATGACCTCAATCTCCTCATCAGAATTGAGCATATCCGAAACAAGAGTTCGCATGAAAAGAGAATCATCAACTACAAGAACTTTTATAGGCATAGTCAGCCGCCGTTATTTAGTTACTGGTTTAATGTTGCCCACAAGGCAAGTGCTGCTGAACACTATTCACTGCTCGCTATGACTTCTTCACTGAGGCACTTCTGCACTATCTCAGCTATTTGTTGTTCGTCAAAGGGCTTGATAATATAGTCCCTGGCACCAAGTTTTTTACATTCTTCTATTATTGCATCCTGGCCGACAGCAGTAATCATAACCACCTGGGCCTTAGAATCGATTTCCATGATCTGACGGAGAACCCTTACGCCTTCCTGTTCGCTTTCAGGCATAACGATATCCAGCAGTACCAAATCCGGCTTTTGGCTTTTGAATTGCTCTATAGCTTTAGCCCCTGAATCGGCTTCGATTACTTCATGCCCATCGGGCAGGTTGTTATTTAATGACATCCGCATAAAGAGCGAGTCGTCTGCAATTAAAATCTTTTTCATATCGGTTCCTTTCGTATTGCGTATCTTTATCTTTGGTTACACTTGTACTTTCTCTATTTGCAAGTTACGAATCTGTCTGCTGGCCGGCAAGGGCCGGCTCTTCTGCTTTTTCGACTTCTGCTTCCGGTGAGACTACGACATATTGAGGCTTTTCCCCTCTCTCATTTGCTGAACGATGTCTCTGCGAGAAGTCTGTCAGTTTGGCCAGTTCTTCAGGAGAAAGAACCTTGGCCAGATCGAGCAGAATTATCAGGCGATTATCCAGGGTTATCACGCCATTGACATATTCGCGGTCTATTCGGGTTACTATTTCCGGAGCCGATTTGATATCTGATTGAGGTATTCTCAAGACCTCGGTAACCTCGTCAACCAAAAGGCCGAAGATGTTCTTATCCTGCTCAGTTATCACTATATGTCCATCCTCAATTTCTCTCTTGACTGCTGGCAGGAAGAAACGTGACTTAAGGTCTATTATCACAGGGACTTCCCCTCTTATGTTGCTTATACCTCTAATAAAATCGGGAGAGTCCGGTATCGGCGTAATGACCCCTGTCCTGATAATCTCTCTGACCTGATTTATATCCGCTCCATATTCTTCATCGCCGAGGTTAAACACAATCAGCTGGATAACTTCAGCTTCTTCATATCCGGTTTTTTTCTGCTGAGATTGCGGATGTATCGGTATATTTTTATTTTTCATTCTTTCGCCTTTCTTTGTGGGCCAACTTTCGTTTCCTTCTGCTTTAGTCAATACCGCGACGTTTGATGCTGGTTGGCTGGGTTTTTGTATTTCCTATATCTGCACAGGAGTATCCTTACCGCCTACCTTAAACCTTGCCAGGGCGGTTCCTAATTCCTCTGATATAGTGGACAGGTTCTGGGCTGAAGCTGCCATCTGGTCCATAGTTGCCGACTGCTGCTGAATAGATGTTGACATCTGCCCGGATCCTACCGCGGCCTGTTCACTCGTTGAGGCTATTCCTTCGATAGTCTTTGCCACCTGCTGAGCGCTTGCAGTCTGCTGGTCTGTTGCCGCTGCTATTTCCTGAGCCTTGGCTGTAATTTCCTGGGCACCGGCGCCAATCTGGTTTAACATACCCAGTGCCTGATTAACGACATCAATACTTTCGGTAACCTGCTGCGTTCCAGCGGTCATACCGCTGACAACCTCGGTAGTGGACTCTCCTATGACGTTAACTGTTTCTTCAATCTGTATAGCCGCTTGCTTGGTTCCTTCGGCCAATTTCCTGATTTCATCAGCAACCACAGCAAACCCGCGTCCCGCTTCTCCTGCATGGGCTGCCTCGATAGCGGCGTTTAGAGCAAGCAGATTCGTCTGGTCGGCAATATCCTTGGCAGTACCAATGAGTACTGCTATTTCCTTGACACGCTTGTCCAACCCTTTAGCTGTATCGGCATTACTGTTTACGATATTATCTATATTTTTCAATCCGCCCACAGCCTGTTTGCTGGACTCGACGCCCTTTTGGGTAAGCTTAGCTGATTCCTGAGTGATTTCAGCAGCACTTTTGGCATTAGCCGCACCCTGTTCTATTGACTGGGACAAATCTGCCACAATCTTGGTGCTTGACTCTAATTCTTTGGTCTGGTCTTTTGCGCCGCTGGCTATCTGTACAGTGGTCTTCGCTGCCTGGACTAATGCGGTATTTACCTGCCTTGATGAGCTTGCTAACTGCTTGGAGGCTGTAACTACTCTTCCGGAACTGTTCATTGCCAGTTGGATAGCTGCTCCCAGATCGTCAAAGGATTTATTAAGGGCGTCTGACAAGGCTTTCATGTCTCCTCTTGCTTCCATACTCATCCTTTGTGAAATATCGCCCTCAGATAAAGCTACGGCAAGCCTGATTACTTCCTGCACAGGATTGGCTATGGAATCGAGCAGATTATTGAGCATATCCACAATCTCTTTCCAACTGCCCGCAACGCCTTCAACTTGTGCTCGCTCACTCAGGTTCCCTTCCGTACCTGCTACCTGTGCAACTCTTGAGATCTCAGTAGTTAATTTGTTCAAATCGTCCACCATTTTATTTAAGGTGTTTTTGAGGTCTAATATCTCTCCGCTTGCTTCAACAGTTATTTGCTGAGTCAGGTCTCCTGCACTTATGGCCGTAGCAACCTGGGCAATGTTTCTAACCTGGTTGGTGAGATTATTGGCCATGGCGTTGACGTTGTCGGTCAGGTCTTTCCAGGTACCAGCCACTCCAGGAACTTCTGCCTGAGCACCGAGTTTGCCCTCAAGGCCAACTTCTTTGGATACGCGGGTAACTTCACCGGCAAATGTGCTTAAGTTGTCAACCATAGCGTTGAGGGTTTCCTTTAACTGGGCTATTTCGCCCTGTGCCTCAACTGTTATCTTCTGGGTTAAGTCTCCATTGGCAATCGCGTTACTAACCTGGGCAATGTTTCTTACCTGGTTGGTCAGGTTAGCTGCCAGATTATTAACGTTGTCGGTTAAATCCTTCCATGTGCCGACTACTCCGGGAACTTCAGCCTGAGCACCAAGCTTACCCTCAAGGCCAACCTCTTTGGCTACACGAGTAACTTCGCTGGCAAATGTGTCAAGGCTGCCTACCATGCCGTTTATGGTATTCTTGAGTTCCAGTATCTCTCCGCTTGCATCGACGGTAATCTTCTGCGTCAAGTCGCCATTAGCTACCGCTGTCGTAACCTGGGCAATGTTTCTTACCTGGTTGGTCAGGTTAGCTGC
>CAZWME010000286.1:0-6489 GCA_964634515.1 uncultured Pirellulales bacterium
TCTATTATCGGCAAACGAGGAAGTAACAAGTCCGTATCGTGGTAACAGCGTTACTTTGTTATATTGTCTAAATTTTGGTGGGATTAAAGATGAAAAAGGTATATATGCTCCTGCTTGTGGCGGCCTTGGTCTGCCCGAAGGCGTTTTCCGCTCCTACAACTATTGTTCGTCAAACAAAAGGCCAGGGCGTCACGAGAGAACAAGCGATCGATAAAGCCTTGTATCAGGCCGTCGCTCAGGCCAAAGGTATTGCGGTCAGTTCGGGAAGATATGATTTTGGCTTCCAGTCCGCCGGTGTTGGAATTGACACTAAAGACACTGGTAAATCAATCGAATTTGATTCGGTATCTGTCCAGGCGGGCGGTTCAACCCGGCTGACTGATATTGCGGGCTGGGTCAAATCTTACGAAGTCATCGATGAACAGAAAATCGATGACAGGACCTACGAAGTAACAATTAAGGCCTGGGTTTACGATTATGAAGACCCCGAACAGACCAACAGGCTCAAGCTTGCAGTAATGCCGATTAAGACGCTCTATGACTCCTATCGATTCGGCAACTATGTTCCTTCAGGGGTTGAAATGTCTCTGAAGCTCTCCCAGCAGCTTAGTGCTGGTATTACTCAAACAAATAAATTCGCTGTTTTAGACAGGGAGTATATCAATGAATTTGCCCGGAACAGAAATATTCTTATCTCCGACGATTCACCCATCGAGGAGAAGGCCAGACTTGGCCAGGTCCTCGGTGCCGATTATATGATTGTTGGAACCATATCCAACGCAGGACTTAAAATAAAAGAAAGATCATCCAGGGCTATCGGCCGTCCAATCAGAGAGTACGAAGTTGATTATGTTTTTGATTATCGCTTGATAGTTGCCCCAACGAGGCAGGTAAAATTGGCCGATACTGTTAATATTGCACTTGAAGAAGACCAGGTCAGAGTGCTCGTGAAAAGATGGAGGCCTGAAGGCCTGGATTACAGGGAAATGGTTGATAACCTTACAACCAGAGTCGCCAAACAGGTTATCGATAGTATTATCGACAGACTCTACCCGATACGAATCGCAAGTAAACAAATAACAGGACAGCTTATTATCAACCAGGGCGGCAAAAGAATCTCAAATGGTTCTGTGCTGGATGTTTACGTTCAGGGCGAAGAAATTATTGACGTCGATACGAAAGAATCCTTGGGTCTGACCGAAAGCCAGGTTGCAACAATCAGGATTGAAAAAGTAACGCCGACAATCTCGTATGCCAGGCTTGTAAAAGGAGACTTGGATAAGATTTCCGTAGGTTTGATTTGCCGGTTGAAAAAGGCCGAGCTTGAAATGCCCGAACGTGGCAAGAGCCGTATCAGGAGAACTCCTCAAGGAGGAGTAAAGCTGCCCTTTGATTAATTTTCCCTGAGTTCATACACAAAAAGTACGGGATTCATTTATCCGGCTGGCGATAGAAAAGCCTCGATGTTTTCTGTTGGAACGTCAGGAGGCATACCCCCGCCGCAGGACAGGATAATCCGGCTCTTATCGCTTACCGATTCGAGTTCCGTTTTGATGCTGCTGCGCACATCTTCGGGCGTACCTGCTGCAAGGACATCTCGCGTGTTGATGTTTCCGAGCAGAGTAACAGCGTTATTAGTAAGCCCCTTCATCTGAGCGAGGGTGTGCTGGAAGCTGAAATTGAAAAGATTCACGCCGATTTCAGAAAGATATGGTGCGCAAACAAGTCCGGCGGCATCGTTATGAAAAAATTTCACGTTAACATCAAGTGATTGGAAAATGCGTTTGAGATATGGCATCGCCGATTCTTTGAAATCTTCCTCACCTAAAAAGCCCACAATATCATCGAGAATGAAAATGCCGTCGATTGAAGGAAAGGTCTCGAACTGAAGTTTGAGCCACTCGATTATAAAATCTGTTACAATATTGAGAAGCTCGCTTGTTTCGTCGGGATTGGTTCGAATGGCCATAAGGAATTCGGTGCTGCCGGCCAGGAACGAAGCCACGTTCAACGGCCCGCGTGCAACTGCAAACTTAATATTATGGTCTGCCTGCTCGATTTGGCCCTGATAAAGTTTTAGACGATTGAGGACAAACGGCAACAAGCCATCCGTTTTGGGATTCGGTTTGTTGAGCGAATTTACCTGCTGAATGTCTGTGATAATTTTGTCCGCATAGGGAAGCTCGTTTTCCTGCCAGGAACATTTCGCGCCGAAAGCTGACGGCTCCGTGCACATTCCAAACTCGGACCAGAAGCCGGGTAAAAACATAATATCCGGAAATTGCTCGATGGCTTTGAGGTTGGCCTCGAACCACTTCTGCTCATTAGAGAAATAATCGATGATGGACATACCCGCCCAGCCCGGAAGCCAGGGGCTGTCGATAATAAAACCCACCGGTACCGGCTCAATCGATTCACCGTTTATAACGGCCAATAATTTTTCCCACTGTTCAGTTGTCATGCTGTCCTGGGCTTTTTACGGACAAAATGTACGAGTAAACAAATCGCTATGAAAGTTACGGCAATAGCAATGCCCCACCAGCCTGAGCCAAGTTTCTCCTCCGTCTTCGACCAGAGACTCCAGACGCTTCCGAATGATGCCGCACCGGCTGCCAGCGCCATAAGGACGTTCCAGAGGATACGTTTGACGCCGGTAGGCATATTATTGCCCATGAAGGTCTTCTGGTTCATCAGCAGGAAGAACGCAAAGTATGCGATGGGCAGCAGAACCATCGCGAAGACCGATGTCGGTACAGCCAGCCATGGCGCGGCTTCTTTCCAGAAGAATGGGCCGAGCGCACCGACCGATACCATCAGGCTGCCGATTCTCTGTGTCCAGCCCTTTGGCGGTCTGCCCAAAAGTTCGCAGAAACAAAGACCGTTAATTGTCATCAGCATCGTTGCCGCACCCATCGCCATGCCCATAACACCGAGACCAAAGACGTACTGAGCAATCACGGGGCCTGTGAGCGGTGCGAGTGTATCGGCCAGGTTGAAGGCGTCGCGTTTGACCAGCATCGCCGCCATTTTTTTATCAGCATACGGAAGTGCTTGACAGTATTGCGTTCGTTGTTCCGAAGGGAGTTGCTCCCACTCTTCCATTGAAAGGCCCATTTCGTGGCGGACACGACTGCCAAGTAATCCATTAAACGAGCCGACGAGGTTTGGAGCTGGCTCAACCGTCACCTGGCCACCAGGCTCATCGGCAATAAAACCTTGTGCAGGCACGGCATGAAACTGACTGCTCGAAGCGATAACAACGCAGCCGGTTGCGATAATAAACGGGATGAATAGGCCGGTTGAAAGGTCGAAAATTGCCAGACCGCGGAAATATTTGTCCCAGCCCTTTCGCAGCATCGAATAGGGCAGCAGGAATGTCATATTAATACCTACCGCTGTTGCAGCGGCGCTTATCATAACGTCACGCTGCTGGCCTACAATCATATTTGACCAAAAAGACTGGAACTGTCCGGAAACTTTTTCTATGTGAGGCATTATATAATCAGTCGGCTTGACGAAAAGGCTCAGGTCGGGAACCAGGCCGCTCAAGATCTCGCCCCAGATTATTTTTCCTTCGATACTGAGCTTGACGACAACACCGATGAAGCAAAGTACAATCATACTGACGATTGTCTTAATCATAATTTCAAATATCTTTGTTCCCTTGCCGCCGGCGCCGTAAGTCATAGTAAAAGTCAGGCAAATTGCGAGAAAGATTGCACCTGCGATCATTTTACTGGGTACTTCCGCCATGACTTCCGATCCGAGAATTCCGGGAAGGATATTCTGTCTCAGTGCGACGGTTCCCAATGCAAACTGTGGAAGTGACCATACGAGGTTTGCCATCATCGAGGCGATCAGCCAGCCCCAGCCTAATACCGGGCTAACGTGGGTGTTAATTGCCCGCAACGGCCGCTCTCCGGCTGAGAGAGTTACATATGAAATGGCGCTCATCATAATAATACCTAAAATCATCGCCAGCGGCTGAAGCCACATAAAACTGAAGCCGACCAGTACGCCCAGATACAAACTCGACGACAGCGAGCCGCCGCCGAGAGTTATACCGCTCTGAAGCCAGCCGGGACCGGATAATTTCACATAAACCTTAAAAAGCGAACCTTTACCTTTGCGCTGGGCATTCACTATTAATTGGCGGTCCTTTTCGATACGCGGGTTCATGTGCATTACCTGCTGCTCTTGAGCCTGCGGGCTTTGTTCGGTTTCGTTTGGCGACATATGTTTACTCTCCTGTATTAAACATTCCTACCTGTGTTCTTAGAGCACCAAATAAAATGACTCTGCATTCAAACTGCTTATTTCGTCTCTGGACGACGTCAGGCTGCATCGACCATCCTCGGATGGCCTGCTTCGCCTTCCTTGCCAGAAACGAAAACGCTCGTTTTCGGTGCTACGATTCATTTTGTTAGGCACTCTTAGACAAAATATATTCTTTTGTTTTTAAGACTGCTTGAGGGTCTGTTTCAAACGGCAGACATCCCGTCCCAATGCAAACTTTTCCTCTATTGTTGGCCAGTTCGAATATTCTGTCAACTTCCTTTTCTACATCTCCGAAATTTTTTGAAGTAATTGGTCTCGGGTCCATATTGATTCTGACCATCACTTCGGGGTATTCCAGCATTATGTCCATAAACAGTTTTTGGTCCGTCCCTGCCGGACAGCAGACGTATCCGGTTCCTGTTTGGAGAATGGAATCAAGGATAGGGGCTGTGTCACCACCCATAATGCAGGGAACGGGATGGCCGACGACCGCCGCCGTCTTTTCCATGGTTTCTTTGAGAGCGTCAAACTCGATTTTTTTGAAGTCCTGAGGTGATAATAATGGGGGAGTCGCCGCCGATTCAAAAAATGCGATATCCAGACCCTGGCGAACGACTTCTTTGCAAAACTCTACCTGTCCGGAAACGAGGTGACTTAGCATACGGGCAACCAGGTCGGGACCTGTCTTAATCTCGCACAACAGGTTCTCGAATCCCATTAGATTTGTTGCCAATGAGAACGGCCCGCTCAAAGGTATCCTGACATCCGCCTCGGGACATTCACCGGCAATGCGCCGGGCGGCTTCTATTACCGTTGGGATGCGACCATCGGTTTTTGGATTAAACGGCTCCAGGGTCATTAGTTCTTTTGATGTGGAATAGGGATGCCTTACAATTGCCGGAACGCCGGTGCCGGCGGGCTGGTCAACTGCTGCACCGTAGGCTTCGGCTTCAAGATTGTAAATGTCGATACCTACCACGACAGGGCGATGGTTGTAGAGTCGAAACGTTTCAATGTGAGCTTGTGATAAAAGCCTGCCGTTGCGCGATACTTCCCAGGGGGATTTACCAATGACTCTGGCGGCGTGTTCATATACAGAAGGACAGAACTGCATGTACTTTGATTCCTTTCATTATAAGTATAAGGGCGTTAAAGTTGGTTTCTGCGTTCAATTTCCCGAATAACCGCCGAGTTGTCCAAATCTCCATCGCCCGCTTCTATTGCCTTGTTCAGAACATCTAAGTGCACCTTCGACAGAGGTAATTCCTGACCGAGCTTTTCTGAGTACTTTAGGATAATCGAAATGTCCTTATGGTGCTGGCGAAGTCTTGCTTGTGGTTGAAAATCACCATCCAACATCTTTTTACCCTTGATGTCCATAGCGGCCGAATAGGCGGGCGTAACTTTTAGCAGTTCAAGAAAGGCCTTTGGGTCGAGGCCCAATTTGTCTGCGAATACAAGCCCTTCGGCTAATGCCAGGCGATTTAAGCCAAGAATCAAATTGCTCGCGAGCTTGGCCCGGGAGCCGTTTCCCGAGGCGCCTAAGTAAAATACCTCCGCAGCGAGTGTTTGAAAAATATCCATACACTTTTCATACGCATTTTTGTCACCACCGACCATAAAGGTTATTTCTTTGTCTATCACCTGTCGGCTGGAACCGGAAAAAGGGGCATCCAAAAAGTAAATATCCTTTTCTTTGAGTCGTTGTGCCAGTGCCGCTGCTTCATCGGGGTCTCCGGTGGTTGTATCAATTATATATCTCGGAAGGCTCTTTGATTCCAGAATCCCAGCGGGGCCTTCGATAACTTTCAGCACTATATCCGTATTCGGGAGCGAAAGTATTACACGGTCTGTTTGTTCAACTACCTGTGCGGGATTATCGACGATTTTTCCATCTAACTGTTCAAGGTGTTCGCACTTTGCCGGCTCAATGTCGAAGCCGATAACCTCAAACTGCTCGGCAAGCATGCGCTCTGCTATCGCCTCCCCGACAAGGCCAAGACCAACAAGTCCGATTGTAGAAGTCACTCTATTGCCCTTTTGTTTTATTTAAGTATCACCAGCATCACAAGGACACAGGCCAGGCAGATTCCTAATGTTATCACAAAGCCGATCCATGACTGGCGAGATGGCTTAACGATAAAAAGTCCGCAGCCGGTCAGTAAGCGCTTGTGTTGAGGAACGGCTTCGTCGAGAGGCAAAGCCAGTTTG
>CAZWME010000287.1:0-6479 GCA_964634515.1 uncultured Pirellulales bacterium
TGCGGCGGGTGGAGAACATTATTATTTTTCAACCGGCACACTCCCATTAAGTATTCCGGTGGGCAATTACTATATCGGGATAATAGTAACCTGTTCAAATGATTTTTGGACGAGCAACAACATCGGTTACGACCCAACCCCTATTACAGTAGCAGATATCTCAGGGGGTAATGCAGATATATCAGTCCAATCTGTAAATGCCGCTAACTGCACTTACCATCCCGGCGACGAAATCGTAGTTGGTTCTCTAATAGAAAACGAAGGTACAGATTCATCAGAAAGCTTTACGGTAGATTTTTATGCATCGGAAGACAGGATTATGTCGCCAGGTGATTATAACCTTAGTTCTTTGGTTTGGAGTGGTTTATCACCGGGCGAATCGCATGCTTCTGATAAAACGGTCCGTTTTCCCAGCGATATTCCTTCCGGTGATTACTATATCGGGATAAGAATCTATTGTTCCAACGATTCTAATATTGGAAACAACAGGGGTTATGACTACCAAAAAATTTCGGTGGTCGGAGGTACACCGCCACCCCCACCGCCACCTCCTCCTCCAAGCCCACCAGATCTTTCAGTTCTATCGGTGGATGCCACAAACGGCACTTACGAACCCGGTGACGAAATCAGGATTTACAATCGAGTTAAAAACATAGGCGGTCAAAGCTCAAACGGTTATAACATTAAATTCTACGCGTCGAAAGATACGACGATTAACTCGGGTGATTATCTCCTTCGTTCTTTGGATCGTGGTAGTTTGGCAGCAAATACAGAAAACTCTACAACAACAACGACCAATTTCCCGGCCGATATTCCTGCGGGCAATTACTATATTGGAGTAATAGTTACCTGTTCAAACGACAGTAACTCACAAAACAACAAAGGGTACGATAGCACAACGGTGAGAGTCAACCAACCAGGCCGCATATATGGCCGGATTACATATTCAGACAGATATAATGTGAGACATCCCGTAAGATATGCTTTAGTGAATATTGTTGATAAAACATTGCCAAGACAGGTGTATGAGCAGACATATACGGACCTCAACGGAGATTATGAGGTTACGGTACAGGGTAACATTAGCGGACAGAGCATTGAAGTAAAAGTTTCTACGGAGGGGGTATATTCGGATGGCGTGGACATCTGCAAAGTCCAAAACCCCGTTAATAAGCAGATCTATCACAAAGAAAAGACTTCTAATATGAGTTCTCAACCAATTGATTTGAACATACCTGAAGATACGAGCGGAAGTAATAGGGGAGCTTTCAATGTATTTGATTCCGTAGTTGAAGGTTTCCTTAAGGCCAAGACCGTTTTAGGAATTACTCCCAATGCAATCGATGTTAACTGGCCTGCCGATAGCACCTTTTTGGAGACAAGTTATTCCTATAATGTTCTTCAGGAAGCCTCGATGAACCTTCTTGAAGATGATCGATGGGACAGGGATGTGATTATGCATGAATATGGTCACTTTATTCACCGTTCATATTATTTTGCAGTTGGTTCTGCCGGAAGCAATACAGTCCACACCTGGAACAAAAACCTTCGTAATTTTCCGACATATGGGCTCCGAAACGAAGGACAAGCAATGAATCTTGCGTTCAGGGAATCCTGGGCTACGTTGTTCAGCATTGCAACACAACATCGTGACACGGGGTATCCCAATTCCGGTGATGCAATTTACAATGACACCGTTGATACAACAATAACGTATAATTTGGAAAGTGACACTAATCTGCACAGTTCACCTGGTGCGCTTTATGAAAGTATGAACTGCTGTACCTTGTGGGACATTTTTGACGACAACAATAGCAGTGCAGATAATAATGATAATGATGTGAGTGACTTATCCCTTGATAAAATATGGACGATATCAAGATATGATAAGCCTGACACAATCGAGGATTTCTGGAATAGCTGGGTACAAAGGTATACCAATACCAGTTCAATTAGGCGTATTTTCAAAGACCATCGGATGGAATTTGTCCCGTAATATATTGAACATTCGTAATAAATGGTAATGTTACGGAACGGCTCAATAAATTAGAGATATGTGGTATGTCTGTATTCCACTATCTATTCGTTCGTTTGCTGATGCAATCAGGGGCGTTTCTGAGGACCTACTTAATATTCTGGGTCATCACCGCATATCTGTTTTGAAAATTATTATGCTGGTGATATTCGTGTTTTGGATTCCTGCGGCGGCGATGGCGGGGAGCCGGCTGGAAGTAAAGGTGTTCAACATTCGGCGGGCTTTTTAATTGATTATTGAAAAAAGACTCAAGACGCAAACATAAATTGACGGGCTAAATATAATTGATGGAGGGGCCGGCGGGGGGAAAGACTTGACAGCAGGAAGGGTAAAGGATTAAATATCTGTTGGGTGTTAAACGGGTAAGATGATAAAACACGCTTAGGAGAGAAAGACCATGAAGAAAGAGGGTAAGGTAACGATATCAAGACGAGAGTTAATGGGCGGAGCGGCGGCCATGGCGGCCTCAACGATTATGTCGCGATATGCTTTAGGCAGATCAGGTGGGCGGGGAGCGAGCAAACCCAACTCTAATTTTAACGGCGTACAAATCGGTGCCATCACTTACAGTTTTCGCATTATGCCAAGCACCGCCGAGGAGCTTCTGAAATATCTTGTTCGGTGCGGGCTTAGCTCTGTCGAACTTATGGGTGATGCGGCAGAGTCATTCGCCGGGATGTCGAGAGGAGCCGGACGAGGCCGAAGGAGGGGCATGACCGACGAGCAGCGCCAAGCCCAGCGAAAAGCACAAGAGGACCAGCTCAAATGGCGTTTATCGGTTTCGATGAACAAGTACAAAGCCCTTCGTAAACTGTATAATGATGCAGGCGTTAATATCCATATCGTCAAGTTCGGCAGTATCGGCAACGAGAATATGTCGGACGGGGAGATTGAATATTACTTCAACGTGGCCAAGGCGCTCGGGGCCAAAGGCATTACGAGAGAACTTTCGGAGGAAGCGGCAAGGAGACTGGGGCCGATAGCCGATGAGCACAAGATTATGATCGGTTTCCATAACCACACCCAGCTTAAATCCACAACATACGACGGACCTATTTTGTCACATGGAAAATATTTAGGGATTAACTTCGATATTGGGCATTTCGTAGCTGGGACGAACGAGTCGCCGATACCCCTAATACAAAAGTTTCACGACCGAATCCTTAGCCTTCATTTGAAGGACAGGAAGGTCAATAACGGCCCGAATATGCCTTTCGGTAAGGGTGACACACCGGTGGCATTAGTCCTGCAGTTAATGAAGAGAGAAGGCTGGAGGTTTCCGGCCGATATCGAACTCGAATACAAAGTTCCCGAAGGTTCAAACGCGGTGGCTGAAGTTACCAAGTGCGTTCAATTTTGCAGGGAATCGCTGGGCTGATGCTCCTATTTTATGTCTGCGTGGTAGCTCTGCAGTGACTTTATCTGTCCGGGCTTTTTCTTAAAGGCGGCTATGCCTTTTGCTGTCGCGGCGGCGGCGGCTACTGTTGTGATGTAAGGTATTTTGTATTTGATGGCTGCCTTACGAATATAGGAATCATCGTATTTGCTTTGCTTGCCGGACGGTGTATTGACAACAAGATGAATGTCTCCATTCTTGATATTATCAAGTACATTCGGCCTTCCTTCGTGCATTTTAAGGACACACTGTGATTCGATTTTGTGCCCGGAGAGAAAATCGCTGGTCCCCTTGGTTGCGATAATCGTAAAACCGATATCCTTAAACTGTTTTGCCACATCGAGTGCGGCGGATTTGTCGTTGTCCGAGATGGTAATCAGAACGGTTCCTTCCGAGGGCAGTGGCAGTTGAGTTGCCTCCTGAGCCTTATAAAAGGCAAGCCCGAATGAATCGGCCATACCGAGGACTTCGCCGGTGGAACGCATTTCGGGACCGAGGAGAGGGTCAACTTCATGGAACATATTAAAGGGAAAGACCGCTTCCTTGACGCCGAAATGAGGAATAGTCATTTTCTGCAATTTCATATCCGAAAGATGTTTTCCCATCATGAGCTTCGTGGCGATAGGAACCATTTGGATGCCGCAGACCTTGGAGACCAGCGGCACGGTCCTTGAGGCGCGAGGATTGGCCTCGAGGATGTAAACAATGTCATTGGCGATGGCGTACTGGATGTTCATCAGGCCGACGACGTTAAACTCGACGGCGATTTTGCGGTTATATTCATAGATTGTTTTCAGATGCTTCTCGGGAATGCTGACAGGCGGAAGCACGCAGGCCGAATCGCCCGAATGGACGCCGGCAAGCTCGATATGCTCCATAATCGCGGGAACAAAGGCGTCCGTGCCGTCGGCGATGGCATCGGCTTCGACTTCGATGGCGTTTTCCAGGAATTTATCAATCAGGATGGGTCTTTCGGGAGAGACGTCCGTTGCTCTTGCGACATAAAAGCGCAGCATCTCTTCATCGTGAACTACCTCCATAGCTCGGCCTCCAAGTACGTAGGAGGGCCTTACCATTAAGGGATAGCCGATTTTATCCGCGATTTCGAGGGCCTGTTCGAGGTTGCTTGCCATGCCGGATTCGGGCTGGGGGATGCCAAGTTTTTTCATTAACTTGCGGAACCTGTCTCTGTCTTCTGCAAGGTCGATTTTTTCCGGTGAGGTTCCAAGAACTTTCACACCGGCCTGCTCAAGCTCTGCGGCGATATTGAGCGGCGTCTGGCCGCCGAACTGGACGATGACGCCTTCAGGCTTTTCCTTATTATAAATACTCAGGACATCTTCAACGGTGAGCGGCTCGAAATACAGTTTATCAGAGGTATCGTAGTCGGTTGAAACAGTTTCCGGGTTGCAGTTGACCATGATGGTTTCGTAGCCCATATCGCGAAGTGCGAATGCGGCGTGAACACAGCAATAGTCAAATTCGATTCCCTGGCCGATCCGATTCGGCCCGCCGCCAAGAACCATAATCTTGCGTTTGTCACTGACCTGGACCTTGTCCAGTGCGTTATAAGTGGAGAAGTAGTAGGCGGCATTTTCGACGCCGCTTACGGGGACGGGCTCCCATGCCTCAACTACGTTAAGGGCGATGCGTCTTTTCCTGATCTTTTCTTCGGGGGTATTGAGTAGTTTGGCCAGATACTTGTCTGCGAATCCGTCCTTTTTTGCCTGGATGAGAAGGTCGTCCGGCAACTTTTTGTTTTTGTACTTTAATATTTCCTCTTCAAGCTCGACCAGCTCTTTCATCTGCTCTATAAACCAACGTTTAATATATGTTTTTTCAAAGAGGGTATCAACGCTGATGCCTTTTCGCAGGGCTTCGTACATAACAAACTGACGCTCACTGGTTGGCTCTTTCAGGAGTTCCAAAAGCTCATCAGGAGATTTCTTATTAAAATCCTTTGCAAATCCGAGACCGTAACGGCCAATTTCAAGGGAGCGAATGGCCTTTTGAAACGCCTCTTTGTAGTTTTTGCCGATGCTCATTGCCTCTCCGACGGCGCGCATCTGTGTGCCGAGCTTGTCTTCGATGCCTCTGAATTTTTCGAAGGCCCAGCGTGCAAACTTTACAACCACATATTCACCGGAGGGGGTATATTTTTCAAGTGTGCCGTCGCGCCAGTAGGGGATTTCATCCATAGTCAAGCCTCCGGCGAGCATTGATGAGACCAGGGCGATGGGGAAACCGGTCGCTTTGGAAGCAAGTGCGGATGAACGCGAGGTTCTCGGGTTGATTTCAATGACGACGACGCGATCAGTTTTGGGGTCGTGGGCAAACTGAACGTTGGTACCACCGATTACTCCGATGGCCTCGACAATATCATAGGAATATTTCTGTAGGCGCTGCTGAAGCTCAGGAGTTATAGTCAGCATCGGAGCGGTGCAATACGAATCGCCTGTATGGACGCCCATAGCATCGACGTTTTCTATAAAGCAGACGGTGATTTTCTGATTTTTTGCATCGCGAACGACCTCGAGCTCCAATTCTTCCCAACCGAGAACAGATTCCTCGACAAGTATCTGTCCGACGAGACTGAAAGAGAGGCCTCTTGTGACAACGGTACGAAACTCCTCGATGTTGTAAACCAAGCCGCCACCTGTTCCGCCCATTGTATAAGCGGGGCGAATAACACAGGGCAGGCCTATATTTTCGAGAGATTTCTCTGCTTCCTCAAGGCTGTTCGCAATCTCGCTTTTAGGCATTTCGATGCCCAGTTGCTTCATCGTATCCTTGAATGCCTGGCGGTCTTCCCCCCTTTCAATGGCGTCAACTTTAACGCCGATAATCTGTACGCCGTATTTTTCCAGGATGCCTCTGCGCGATAATTCGGCGGAAAGATTAAGACCTGTTTGTCCGCCGAGATTGGGCAGGAGGGCATCGGGTTTTTCTTTTGCGATAATCTGCTCAAGGGTTTTGACGTTAAGCGGCTCAATATAGGTGACATCCGCGGTACCGGGATCGGTCATGATTGTCGCCGGGTTTGAGTTG
>CAZWME010000288.1:0-6471 GCA_964634515.1 uncultured Pirellulales bacterium
GTTGCTATCGATATTATTGAGTCTTTTCAGGTGCCTGATACATCTCTCGTGAAGTCGGCTAAGTCCGCCGGAGCCAAATTCACATTCGGAACAAACAGCAGACATCCGAAGACTGCGGTGCGCTTGAACTACTGCAAAACAATCGTTAAGAAATGTGGTCTGACCAAAAAGGATATGTACCTACCCACCCAATTCCCGAGAGAAAAGCAAGATAGCCCACATCGGGGGTAAACTCCGGAGTGATTGAAACTTGAGCGAACCGCAGGTAGAAATATGGTGGGCACGTATAGGCAACCACACAGAATGGGATACTCGAAAGTGAGAGCGAATTTGAGATCAGGCGTTAATTATTTCGATATTTTCCATAGAGCCGAGAAGGCCGTGTGATAATGTGAGGAATGGCGTTTTTTTCGGGTCGTGGCCGAGTAGCGTGCTGCCGATGGTATCGACTGCAACGGGGTCGAAACCGGCCAGTATAAGGCCGATATTTTTGTGCCGGCCGGAAAGGTGCATTCCTTCGAGGGCGACGACGGCATCTACGACGGACAGATCCGGCTTTTTATATAAACATACATCTACAACGGACTTGTCCGTGGAGGGACTGTGCAGTTTGGATTTGTTCCAGGAGCCGGCGTAGAACTTGCCTGAGGCGATACCGAACATATTTTTCATTGCGATTGTGGTTTTGGTGAAGCTGTGGTCTTTTAGGACGGGCAGAGAAATTATAAAGGCGTTTTGGACGATTTTAGGCATATGAAATTCTTTTAATTGCAGGGCATTATCATTTTTGAGGGTGATTGTTTCGGCATCGTTGAGGTCGATTAGCTTGAGGCCGTATTTGTCGGCGAGATCGGTATATCCGAGCGTTTTGAAAACCTGGGGAGTAGTACCGCTTCCGCAGCCGTCAGCAATGATAATTTCGGCTTTTGTGTGGGCTTTGCAGTAATTATAGACGGCTTCGACGGCATATACGCTGGTTGTTACAGGCGGCGGAGAGGAATTTGTGAGGTTCGGTTTTATAATGATAAGGCCCTGCTGAGGCAGCATGGCCGGGGCGTTAATAAGATCCAGTGCCCTGCTTATAGTGGCGTGGTAATCGATAAATTTTACTTTCGCAACTGTGCTCATAAGTACCAAATCCTTATTCCTATGAAAAATAATGAACAAAATAATCTTATCAAAAGTATTGACTGTCAAGAGATTTCGGGTAAATTTATACGTTCCGTATTGGAAATCAGATTAGGATGTACAATTTGAGTTGGTTTAGTGGAGACGAAGATGATAGAAGTCAAAAAACTTCGGCGTAGTTTCGGCCCGGTTGTCGCTGTTGACGGTATATCGTTCAGTGTTGAAAAGGGCCAGGTTTTGGGCCTTCTGGGGCCTAACGGGGCGGGCAAAAGCACGGCGATGAGAATGTTAGCGTGTTTCCTTCGGCCGGACAGCGGGACGGCAACAATATGCGGGTATGATATTCAGCAGAATCCCATCGAGGTCAGAAGGTCGATTGGATATTTAGCGGAGAATGTGCCGGCGTACAACGAGATGACCGTCGGGAGCTTTTTGGATTTTATTTGCGATGCCAGAAATATTAAGGGCAAGGCACGCAGGAAGGCGCTCGACAGGATTGTTCCGATGTGCTCGATTGATTCGGTATATCACCAGACGATTGAGACGCTTTCAAAGGGATATAAACGGCGCGTCGGGCTGGCCCAGGCGCTGATTCATGACCCGGGCGTGCTGATTATGGACGAACCGACGGATGGACTGGATCCCAATCAAAAACATGAGGTCAGAAAGCTCATAAATAAAATGGCGAAGGACAAGTGTATTATTATCTCGACGCACATCCTCGAAGAAGTGGAGGCTGTATGCTCGCGGACGATAATTATTGCCAAGGGAAAAATATTAGTGGATTCAACACCGGAGGAATTGAAGGAAAAATATCAGTGCAGTCTTGACGCTGTTTTTCGCAGGATTACCAAAAACGGCAAGCAGTCAAATGGTGAGTAGTTGATTAATAGATAAAAAACAGGAGTTCAATAATGAATAGTTTTTTGGCGGTGTTCAAGAGGGAATTGAAAAGTTATTTTACGACGCCTCTTGCATACGTGTTTCTTGTGATTTTTTTGTTTTTCTCAGGGTACCTGACTTTCAAAGAGGGATTTTATGAAATGCGGCAGGCTGATATGCGTGCTTTTTTTATGAACCTGCCTCTATTGTTTGTTTTTATGGTGCCATCGACGGCGATGCGTCTGTGGGCGGAAGAGCGGAAGGCCGGTTCGATTGAATTGCTGTTTACCCTGCCGATTACGATTACACAGGCGGTATTGGGGAAGTTTTTTGCGGCGTGGCTTTTCCTTGTGATTGCACTTGCCCTGACTTTCCCTATGGTGATTACGGTGTGTTATCTTGGTGAGCCGGATATCGGCCTGATAATTACCGGTTACTTAGGCAGCATTCTGATGGCGGGCGGTTTTCTGGCCATCGGCTGTTTCTTTTCGGCGCTTAGTAAGAACCAGGTGATAAGTTTTGTCCTGTCGGTGGTGGCGTGCGCGGTGCTTGTTTTTGCGGGAATGCCGACTACGCTAAATTTCGTTTCAACGTTCCTTCCGGCGGGTATGGTTTCCGCTATAGGGAATATGAGCTTTCAGGCACACTTCGAGTCAATACAGAGAGGAGTGCTGAAGTTCGAGGACCTTTCTTACTTTATTTTGTTGATTATCGGTTGGATTGTCGCATGCAGTATTGTTCTTGATGACAGGAAGGCAAGATAGTAAGCACATCAGGAATATTGCGAGGGGCAACGTTTTAAAGGAAATTTAAGTATGGCACAAAAACAACAAGTTTCAACGGGTTCGAACAGAGCGTTACGAACAATTGCCGCAGTGGTTTTCGTTTCGGTTATTATTTTTTCTGCGATAAGTATCTGCCAAAACATTGGAAAGGATTTGAAAGTCGACATTACGGACCAGAAACTTTATACGCTTTCCGGCGGTACGAAATCGATTTTGGGTAAGCTCAATCAGCCGATTACAGCCAAACTGTACTATGCAAAGACCGCGGCGCTGAAAGGGCCGGACCAGATTCGGTATTTCAATAACTATTACGAGTTCGTTAAAGCACTGTTGGAAGAATACGTTGCAGTATCCAAAGGTAAGGTTGAGCTGGAAATAATCGATCCGCGGCCTTTCTCTGAAGATGAAGTACAGGCATTGAGATACGGCTTGAAACGATTTCCTATAACTCAGGAGGAAAACTTTTTCTTCGGTTTGGTATTGCAGACACAATTCGGGGTTGAAAAAGCCATACCGTTCTTTTCGCCGGACCGGGAGAATTTTATTGAGTATGACATAAGCTACCTGATAGATACCGCAATTAACCGCCAGAAACGCAAAATAGGTGTATTAAGCTCGATTGGAGTAATGGGAGACGACGTGAGCGGATATATGGCTGAGATGATGATGAGGCAGGGACAGCGGCCGAAGGGGCCCTGGACTATCATCGAGCAGTTGCGCAAACAGTACGAGGTTGACAGTGTCCCGACCGATGTAAATGACATTAATGATGTGGACATTCTGCTGGTTGTTCACCCTAAAGACCTGCCTGAGCGTACTTTGTTCGCTATAGACCAGTTCGTGCTGAAAGGCGGCAGGATGATAGCGTTCGTTGACCCTCATTGCTTTTCGGACCAACCGGACCAGAAGATGATGCAGATGGGGATGCAGGTATCTCGCAGCTCTGAATTGAATAAGCTTCTGAAAACCTGGGGGCTTGAGATGCCGGTTAATACTTTTGCCGGTGACTTAAGCCTGGCAGCAGAGGCAACCCTTGGCAATCAGAGGCCTCAGAAAATAATAGGTTACCTTGAATTGGTACCGGAAGAAAATTGCTTTAATACCGACAATATAATGACGGCCCAGCTTAACGAGGTAAGGTTTTTGTTCTCAGGCGTGCTCAGAGATATCTCAGATCCAAATGAGACTTCTGAGATTACACGAACACCGCTTATTACGACAACCAACAAAGGCAACAGCTTTACGATAAGCAACGCATACGAACTAATGATGCCCCCCTCAAATCTAATGAAAAAATTTATCGAAGGCGACAAGCCCGTTGCGATGGGTTATATGATTACCGGTAAGCTTAAGAGCAGTTTCCCGAATGGCATAGAAATTGAGGTTGAAGACGAATCTTCGGACGAAGCGCAAGATCCTAATGAAGTTAAGACTGTAAAAAAACAGATTACAGGGCTTACAGAAGCCGAACAGGACTGTGCGGTGGTGGTTTTTTCCGATGCTGACTTTATAAGCGACCAGATAGCGTATCGGAATGCTTTCTTCGGTAAGATGGTTGTCGGTGACAACAGTGCTTTGGTGCTAAATACTATTGACGATTTGAGCGGGTCCGGGGATCTGGTTTCAATCAGGTCGAGAGGTAATTTTAAGCGGCCGTTTGTGGTTGTAGATGAAATTGAAAGAAAGGCGGATGAGGAAACCCGCGAAGAAGTAAATAAAATCAACGCAGAAATCGCAGGCTTCCAGAATCAATTGCAATCTATTCTGGCTTCAGCCAAAGCAGGCCAGGAAGAAGTTATAGGCAGTTCGATACTGCAGAAACAACGAGATCTTGAATTGAAACAACGCGAGGCACAGAAACAATTGAATGAAGTCAAATTGATAAGACGTGAACGAAAAGAGCATTTGGGTAATTTACTTCGTGCCTTTAATATGCTTGTGGCGCCTGCGGTTATTCTGATAATCGCCATATTATTGGGTGTCCGCGGCAGTATAAGAAAGAGACATTATATCAGTCATGCAAGTGATGCCTGAAAGAAAGCACGAATATCGAAATCCGAAATACGAAACAAATTTAAATGACCGAAATTCAAAATTCTAAACGATATGACTTGGAAGAAAGGACGCTTAAGTTTGCAAAACGAGTCAGAGATTTTGTTAAACAATTAAAGAAAATCATAGCTAATATCGAAGACGTGAAACAACTTGTAAGAGCATCAGGTTCTATTGGAGCAAATTACATTGAGGCCAACGAAGCTCTTAGTAAGAAAGACTTCATTATGCGTATTAAGATATGTCGAAAGGAAGCCAAAGAGAGTGCATATTGGCTGAAGCTTGTCGATACTGAGAACGATCCGGAACTGGAACGTGAAAGGAAAGAATTGACACAAGAAGCCACCGAGCTTACAAATATCTTCGGGTCGATTTTAAGAAAGAGTCAATAAGGATTTTGAGCATTTTAGTATTGTTTCGAAGCACGAATATCGAAATCCGAAATACGAAACAAACACAAATGACTGAAATCCGGATTTAAGTAACAAAAACAGGAGTTTAACAGATGAGTAACAGGAAACTGACAATATTAGGAATCGTTGCGGTTTTAATGGTAATATGGGCGGTGGCCCAGTCCCATGTTTCAAACAGGCAAAGTACAGAAACGGAAGGGCCGGCTCATCTTCTCCGGGGTCTTGATCCGGCTGATATAGACAGTATTGTTCTGGGTGGCGGCGAAGATACGGTTACGCTCAAGCGTCAGCAAGGGAATTTCGTCGTTGTGAATAAGGACAATTACCCGGCCAAGATAAGTGAAATCAATAATTTGATTACCAAGGTTTTGGAAATTCAGACATCGCAGTTTGTTACGGACAATGCGGCAAATCACGAAGAACTCGGGCTAACGGATGAAAATGCTTCCGCCACAATCAAGTTTTTCAAGCAGGACTCATCACTGCTTACAGGCATTATCGGAGGAAAGACCAAGGAGCTGGGACAGGGAACTTATGTACGACTGGCTTCGAGTGATGCTGTTTATGTGGCGCCAACTATGCCGTATATTGCGGACACGGCGATAAATTATATCGAAAAGGAGCTTGTTTCAGTTAAGCGAGAGGATATTGTATCGGTATCGGTCAGCTCGGCCAACGGTCAATATACACTGAAAACAATGGATGACGGCAAAGAAGTTATACTGGAAAATGTTCCCGCCGGCAAAAAGTATAAGAGCAGCGACGGCGACGGCGTTTTTACCGCTTTGACGAGTCTGAGATTTGACGATGTTATGAAAAAACCGGGCGATTTGACCTTTGACAAAGAATATATCTGCACATTGAAGGACTCGACTGTATATGCCCTTAAAATAGCTCAAAAGGACGATAAGACATATGTCACTTGTGAGGCAGATTATACCGACAAAACTCCTGTTACAAAAGACAGCAACGTTGAGTCGGAAGAAGAGCTGAAAAAGAAAGAAGCCAAACTTCTCGCCCAGGAAGGTGCGATAAAATTTACTACGAAACATAAGGGATGGGTCTATGAAATCGCCGAGTGGAAGGGGAAGAACCTGACTAAAGAACTCTCAGATTTAATCGAGGACGAGGAACAGCCTAAAGATGAGCCTGAGCAGGCCGACACTGTAATACCCGAAGAAACGACTACACCAACAATAGAATAGTCTAAA
>CAZWME010000289.1:0-4808 GCA_964634515.1 uncultured Pirellulales bacterium
GCCCAAAGCGATTATTGCTGTACAAGCGCTAATGCCGTTGAAGTTGTAAATTCCCTGCCTGCTGATAAGAAAATAATTTTCGTGCCGGATAAAAACCTTGGTCAATACACCGCGAAAAAAACTTCACGCGACCTTATACTCTGGCCCGGTTATTGCAAATCGCATGTGATGATAACCGAAGACGATATTAAAACTGCAAAGGAAAAATATCCCGATGCGATTGTGATGACACATCCGGAATGCAGCGAGCCGGTCAAAGAGCTTTCAGACGAATTGCTCAGCACCGGACAAATGCTCAAGTTTGCAGCCGAAAGCACCGCTAAACAGTTTATAATAGCTACCGAGACGGGAATAATTCATACCCTGAAAAAACAGGATCCCGAAGCCGAATTTATTCCGGCCAGCAACAGGGCTATCTGTCACAACATGAAAAAGATTACCCTGGAGAAGATCATCTGGGCCCTTGAAGATATGCAATACAAAATCTCCGTGCCCGAAGCAATAAGGGAAAAGGCCAAAATAGCCCTGGATAAAATGGTAGAGATTCTGCCGGCGAAATAAAAATGTTAGAAGTCGTAAAAAAATCTGTTGGTATCGTACATACTCAGACTGTCCGGTTAATTGAGCCGGAGCAGCCTTTAATGTTGGAGTGCGGCAAGACGCTGGCACCCGTTGACGTGGCCTATGAAACCTATGGTGAATTGAATGAGGCCGGAGATAACGTTATTTTGATTTGCCACGCCCTCAGCGGCAGTGCTCACGTTGCCGGCCTAAACAGCCCTGATGACCGAAAGCCCGGCTGGTGGGATATTATGGTAGGACCCGGCAAGGGAATAGATACGAGTAAGTATTTTGTCATCTGCTCCAATTTTCTCGGCGGATGTAGTGGGACAACAGGCCCGTCATCGATTAATCCGTCAACAGGAAAGCAATACGGCCTTGATTTTCCAATTATTACTATAGCTGACATGGTCAAGGTCCAGAAGATATTACTCGACAAACTTGACATAAAAGAGCTTTTGGCCGTGATTGGCGGTTCCGTGGGCGGGATGCAGGTCCTGCAGTGGGCGATTGAGTATCCTGATTTTGTCAAATCCGCCATACCTATTGCCACAACCTCGTATCTTGGAGCTCAATCGATTGCGTTTGATGCGGTAGGACGTAATGCGATACTGGCAGATCCGAATTTTGCAGGCGGGCAATACACCAACGAAAATGGACCTGACAGAGGCCTGGCAATTGCCCGAATGATAGGGCACATAACGTACCTGTCCGAACAGGGTATGCGCGAAAAGTTTGGACGGCAGTTGCGAAATTCCGACAGCTACAGTTACGATATCAACTCCGAGTTTGCAGTCGAAACATATCTGGACTATCAGGGGCAAAGCTTCGTGGAGAGATTTGACTCGAACAGTTATCTTTATTTAACAAAGGCCGCGGATTATTTCGACCTGGGAAAAGATTACGGATCTCTAAAGAAGGCATTTGCAAAAACCAAATGCAGATTCCTCTTAATCAGCTTTGCAAGCGACTGGCTCTTTACGCCCGCTCAATCCGGAACAATGGTTAACGCACTTGTTGCTAATGATAAAGATGTTAGTTATTGTGATATTATCTCTCCGTATGGCCATGATGCATTTCTGTTAGAGCCGGAAGTGCTCGGTTCTTTCATTTCCGGCTTTTTGGATGCTACACATCAGCCGGATGTGAAAAAAAACCATACCGGCAAAAGAGTACGAGAGCATACGCAAACACATGATTTAAAACAGGCTCACCGGGTCAGAGTTGACTATAAAGTGATTGAGTCACTGATAAAACCAAACAGTACCGTTCTGGATATCGGCTGCGGCGACGGGGAATTATTAGCAAGCCTTATAGCCGACAAGAACATTACAGGTAAAGGTATTGAGCTTGAGCAGGACCTTGTCTTAACTTGTGTAAATCGGGGGCTGTCAATTATTCAGCACGATATCGAACTGGGATTGGAATACTTCGCCGACAAAAGCTATGATTATGTAATACTTTCACAAACAGTGCAGACAATTAAAAATACCGAGATGGTATTTACCGAGCTGCTTCGGGTAGCTAAGAAAGTTATTGTCAGCTTTCCCAACTTTGCTCACTGGCGGTGCAGAGCAAAGTTATTTTTGGCAGGCAGCGCCCCTGTGACCAAGCAACTGCACTTTGAGTGGCACAATTCCCCGAATATACATTGTCTGTCGCTAAAGGATTTCGAACGGTTTTGTAAAAAACTGTCCGTAAAAGTTGAAAAAAAGATTCCGTTGGTTAAAACTCGTTTCAGCCCGGTTAAATTTGCGCCTAATTTGTTTGCCGAGCAGGTAATTTATGTTACAAGTAAGGAATGAGCTATGGATGAAAATGCTAAATACCGTTTGGAAACACTGGCTTTACATGCTGGTCAGCAGGTCGATTCGGACACCCTTAGCCGTGCAGTGCCCGTATATCAAACCACCAGCTATTGTTTTAAGGATACCGAGCACGCCGGAAACCTGTTCGCTCTCAAAGAGTTCGGTAATATTTATACCCGCTTGATGAATCCAACGACTGACGTATTGGAGAAACGGCTTGCCGCGATGGAAGGGGGAGTCGGTGGTCTTGCATTAAGCTCAGGCCAGTCTGCAATCTATGTGAGTATTTTTAACATTTGCGGCGCCGGAGGTCATATTGTCTCCTCGAACTCCCTATACGGCGGGACGGTCACGCTGTTTGGCCAGACCTTCAAAAAACTGGGGATCGAAGTTACTTTTGTTGACCCGAAAGATCCGGAGAATTTTGCCAAGGCAATCAAGGATAACACCCGGCTGATTTATATAGAAACAATCGCCAATCCCAAAAACGATATCCTTCAATATGAGAAAATTGCCGACGTCGCCCACAAAAATGGTATGCCGGTGATCTGTGACAATACTGTTCCAACACCAATCCTTTTTAGGCCGATTGAACACGGAATCGACATTGTCGTTCATAGCTGCACCAAGTTCATTGGCGGCCATGGTACAAGCATCGGCGGGGCGATTGTTGACTCGGGCAAGTTCGACTGGGCAAACGGCAGATATCCTGAGCTTACTGAGCCGGACCCGAGTTATCACGGAGTCAAATACGTTGAGTCCTTTGGCCCGCTTGCCTACATCATCAAAGCCAGGACTCAGTTCCTGCGTGATATGGGTTCCTGCATGTCACCATTCAATGCATTTCTGTTTTTACAGGGGCTGGAAACGCTGCATTTGCGGATGCCCAGACATTCAGAAAATGCACTGAAGCTGGCACAGTGGCTCGAAAAGCAGAATACGGTCACCTGGGTAAATTATCCCGGGCTCGAATCGCATCCGGATTATAAACTGGCGCAAAAATATCTGCCCAACGGCCAGGGGGCGATACTTGGCTTTGGAATTAAGGGTGGCAAAGAAGCCGGTATCAAATTTATTAACAATGTTAAATTAGCCAGCCACCTTGCCAATATAGGTGACAGCAAAACCCTGGTGATACACCCGTTCAGTACAACACATCAGCAGCTTAACGAAGCTGAGCAGCTTGCGGCTGGTGTAACGGCCGATTATGTTCGAGCATCAGTCGGCACTGAGCACATTGATGATATAATAGCTGATTTCAACCAGGCACTAAAAGAAAGTCAGAGGTAAAAATCATGTGGGAATATACAGACAAACTCAAAGACCATTTTTTTAATCCGCGAAACGTTGGTGAAGTCGAAAAGCCCGATGGCATTGGCGAGGTTGGCTCATTGGCCTGTGGCGATGCCTTGAAGCTGACTTTTAAACTCGACGAGGATGGCAAAATAGCAGACGCAAAGTTCAAAACGTTTGGCTGCGCAAGCGCAATTGCGACATCGTCGGTCTTAACCGAATTGATACAAGGTCTTACTCTGGATGAAGCCCTCAAAGTAACCAACAAAGATATTGCCGACTATCTGGGTGGTTTACCGGAACAGAAGATGCACTGCTCGGTTATGGGTAGAGAGGCCCTCGAAGCAGCGATTGAAAATTTCCAGGGCGGCGGAAAGAAAAAATATGAGATTGAAGGTAATGTTGTCTGCACCTGCTTCGGCGTAACTGACAAGGAAATAGAAAGAGTAATAATCGAGAATAATCTGACAACGGTTGAAGAAGTTACGAATTACTGCAAAGCTGGAGGCGGCTGCGGGGGATGCCAGGGCGAAATCGAAAAATTGATAGAGAAGTGTAAGCCTGACAAAATAAAACAGGTCCCTGCAGCAGCTCGGCGAGTCGGCAAACTTACTAATATCCAGAAGATACAGTTAATCCAGCAGACAATAAATGAACAAATCAGGCCGGCCCTGCGGGCTCATGGAGGTAATGTTGAGCTTATAGATGTTGAAGGAAATAAAGTAGTCGTTGCATTCAGAGGAATGTGTGCCCAGTGTACACTGGCCGAGCATACAATGAAGGAAGTGGTCGAGGCTAAACTAAGGGAATTTGTCTCCGAGGAGCTTTTCGTCGAAGAGGACAAAGAATCAGCAGAACAACCTCATAATCACAGGGAATAAAAAATGAAAACCATATATTTCGATAATAACGCTACGACACAAGTAGCCGAAGAAGTGCTTGAAGAAATACAGCCGTTGTTCTGTCAGTTGTACGGTAATCCTTCGAGTATGCATACTTTTGGCGGACAGATAGGGCGCAGAATCGGTCAGGCGCGTGAGCAGGTTGCCGGCTTACTCGGTTGCGATCCGAGTGAGATTGTTTTTATGAGCGG
Organism: uncultured Pirellulales bacterium; assembly: GCA_964634515.1. GTDB lineage: Bacteria > Planctomycetota > Phycisphaerae > Sedimentisphaerales > Anaerobacaceae > NIOZ-UU13. The sequence goes on from CAZWME010000289.1 coordinate 4,756, forward strand.
CGGTACTGAAAGTGACAACACCGCTATTAAAGGCGCTTTAGCTACACGACCTC
>CAZWME010000289.1:4818-6436 GCA_964634515.1 uncultured Pirellulales bacterium
GCAAAATCATAACTTCCAGAGTCGAGCATCCGGCTGTACTTACGGTCTGCCGTGAACTTGAAAGTCAGGGTTACACGGTCATTGAACTGGGAGTGGACAAATATGGCCAGCTTGACCTTGAGCAGTTGGCCGAACAACTCGACGATGATACTGCTCTGGTAACGATAATGTACGCAAACAATGAGACCGGTGTAATATTCCCGATTGATAATATTTCCAGAATGGCTGCCGATAGGGGAGTGGTATTCCACACCGATGCCGTACAGGTTGTTGGAAAGATACCGTTGAACCTCTCGAAAAGTGATATCGATTTGCTTAGTCTTTCCGGCCATAAGCTGCATGGGCCGAAAGGAGTCGGAGTCTTATACGTCCGTAAAGGAACCCGCCTGGCGCCATACATGTTGGGCGGTCATCAGGAAGCCGGAAGAAGAGCGGGCACTGAAAATGTTCCCGGAATCGTCGGCCTTGGAAAAGCGTGCGAATTAGCGGCTAAGACTATCGAGCAGGAAAACAACAAAGTCAGGAACCTGCGCGATAAGCTCGAGAGTGCGATATTGGGCAATTGCCCTGATGCCATGCTCAACGGCGATAAGGAAAATCGCCTGCCCAATACGACTAATATCAGCTTCGAGTATATCGAGGGCGAAGCTATTCTTCTTATGTTGGATCGATATGGTATCTGTGCCAGCAGCGGCTCGGCCTGCACCTCCGGTTCATTGGAGCCAAGCCACGTCTTACGTGCGATGGGAGTGCCGTTCACCGCCGCACACGGCTCGATTCGGTTCAGCCTGAGCAGGTACAGTACTGAAGAAGAAGTTGATTATACGATTGAAAAGATACCTCCAATTGTAAACCAGCTACGAAAATTATCACCTTTTGTTGCAAAGTAGGTATTTGATTGTATGACTTTTCAGGATAAATACAATTCGCTGGCGGCAATACTCAAAAAACTGGAAAAAGTGGTTGTTGCGTATTCAGGTGGAGTTGACAGCACTTTCCTCTTAAAAGCGGCGGTTGATACTCTCGGGACTGAAAACGTGCTGGCATGTATTGGCATCAGTTCGTCCTTAGGCAAATCACAATACAACCAGGCTATAGAATGTGCAGGAATAATAGGAGCGGCGATTGAGGAAGTTGAAGTACACGAAGTTCTGGACACTAAGTATTCTGCAAATAATCCCGACCGCTGTTTTCACTGCAAATCTCATCTCTACACGGTTCTGAAAAACATTGCTGAGAAGAAAGGATTTGACAATGTTATTTGTGGCTGTAATTTCGACGACATGGACGATTTCCGACCCGGTAACAAAGCAGCCCGGGTATATGGCGTCCTTTCCCCTCTGGCCGAAGCCCAAATGACTAAAGACGACATCCGGAATATGAGCAGGAAACTCAATTTGCCCACTGCCGATATACCGGCTTCACCCTGCCTTGCTTCAAGGCTCATGTACGGCCTGGAAGTTACAGAGCAGCGATTAAAGCAGGTTGAACAAGCCGAGGATTTCTTAAGGAAATTGGGCTTAGTTGAATTTCGCGTGCGTCATCACGATACGATTGCCCGAATTGAAGTACGCCCGGAGGATATGGAAAAGGTTACAACCGAGCCGGGAAGACAAGA
>CAZWME010000290.1:0-6435 GCA_964634515.1 uncultured Pirellulales bacterium
TTTGAGTTAGATTTGAGATTAGCCCTTCGACTCCGCTCAGGATGAAGAAGCAACAAATTAGATGATTGGGGATTTTGGGTGAATACCGATTAGATAGACATAATTATCTAACGGGACAAGAATGTGGTTGATCCGTTCGACAAGATCAGGACTTGCGCTTCCTTCGACAAGCTCAGGGTGACCCTCATGATTTAGTTTTGAGTTTTGAGCGTTGAGTTTTGAGTTAGATTTGAGATTCTTCACTACGTTCGGAGGTGACGGTTAAAACCGTCATTTTCTTCTTGAAAATTTTATATCAATAGTGTAATTATTCTTTAGGTTGGCGAGCGAAGCATCTTTGTGGTTTAAGGATTAGGACGCATAGACATAAACAGTATAATCAGTAATCAGGTTTGTATGATGAAGGCATCGAAAGTATTAATGGCCGGGGTTTATTTTCTGTTTGTCGTCTGCTCTGCCGCATGGGGCGAAAATCGATTGACGGTGGATGCCAAGATAAACGGAAAAGAAGCAGTTTTAGCCTTCGATACAGGGACGTATGTAAGCTTAGTGCTTTTCAAGCAGAATATGAAACGTTTCAATCTCGATGTCAAAGAAAAAAAACGAAATGAGATTGCGTATTTTGACTTTGAAATCGGTACGAGTAAGCTCAAGGCGGAGGCGCTGTTAATTGACTCACCTCCGGTTCAAGTTGACGGTTTAATAGGCTGGCCTTTTCTTAAAGGGAAGATTTGGGCTGTTCTATGGAACAACAGAACTCTGGCACGAATCCAGTCAGTTCCCGAACAAGCATCGGGCTGGTTACAAATAAACCTCACAACAGATGTGCCCATTCTCGCATTTGCCGAAGATAAGCAAAGTAAAAACCTGATATATATAGATACAGGCGATCCCGGCGGTGTTTCTCTCTCGGCTACTCGGTGGAAGCGATGGCTCAAGGGACATCCCGATGCAGCAATGACGCTGGACGGTTCATGGTCACCTGCGCAGGATGGCTTTTCCGTTGTGCGACAATCCTGGTCCGACCGATTAGACTTAGGAGCCCTTACGATACCTGGTACAGTGGTAAATCGAGTACCACACAAATGGCCTCGCTTAGAAGCTGTCATTGGATTAGAAGCTCTGTCCCATTTTGATGTGGTTTTAGATTTGAGGGAAAGCCGGATTTATCTGAATAGGCGATATGGTTATCAACTAAAACCTGATTATAATCGCTTAGGAGCGACCTTTATCCCTAAATCGATGGATTCAGTAGAACTTATAGCTCAGGTTCTCACTGACAGTCCTGGTTACCGTTGCGGAATTCGGAATGGCGATATTCTTCTCAAGGTAGATGATGTCGATATGACGAAATGGAGAAATGATCCAGCCATTTGGAAGAGAAGGTTCTGGTATGCCGAGCCGGGGACGCAATACAATCTCGAACTCAAGCGGGGCGGAAAGAAGATTGATCTTCAAGTGACGCTGGAGGATATCTTTCCAGTTGGCCTCAATAAGAAAAAGCAAAAATAAGGAGGTCCTTCGGGCAATTATTTGAAAAGATTTCTCCACTTTGTTCGCTTCGCTCACTCCGGTCGAAATGAATAGTAGTTGATTATTCGCATGTGCGGTTCGCGAACCGCCCCTACAATGATAACGGCAAGGCTACATTGGCGAAAAACTTTTAGATTTAGTATTTTCAATCCAACGGTTCAGTGTCAGCTAAAAGCTTTTCGCAGTCGAGCGAGGCTTTTTGGTATTGCGATTTTGTAGTCTTCGTTGCCCTCGAATTCAAGTGAGACATAGCCCTTGAAATTGTGTTTTCGCATAATGCGTGCGATGCGCGGGTAATCCAAATCGAGGGTGTACCATAGGCCGCCACCGTAATAAGTCTTGGCCTGCATGAAGACGGCCTGCGGGGCGCACTTGTCGAGCTTGTCGTACGGGTCTTCGAGGAAGTTGCCGGTATCGAGCAGGACCTGGAGCCAGGGCGAGTCTATTGCATTTACTATTCTTAGCAGTCCTTCTGCTGTGCGTGCCAGGCCCCAATGGTTTTCGAGGCCGAGAATGACGCCGCACTCTTTGGCCTTGGGCAGGCATTTTTCGATACTGTCGATGACCCATTTGAAGCCGTCGTCTTCGGTGTAGCCGGGGAGGATCGGCTCAATGCCGCGATTGGCCATCAGATCGTCGAAGCTCCTTGTCGTGCGCCATCTGCCGGTGTTGATGCGGACAATCGGGACGCCGAGGCGGTAAGCGATTTCGATTTGTTTGAGTGTAAGGTCGATGTTTTGCTGGCGTTTGTTTTTGTCGGGATAGACGTAGCCCTGGTGGGTTGACATACAGCAAAGATCCAGACCGTTTATAAGGGCGTGGCGTTTTAGTTTCTGCAGGTAACTGTTGTCCTCGCTCTCCATCTGAATGAGCAGAAGATCTACACCATCGAATCCCATCCGGGCTGCTTCGTCGATACAGGTTTCGATAGGGAGTTTTAAGTTTTTCTTGAAGCGCCAGAACGAATAGGTCGAGACGGCGATGGGGTTGGGGCGGCGAGATTTTTTGCGCTCTCCGGCGGACGTTTGGGTGACAGATGAATTAGAAGTAAGGCCGAGGGCGGCCGTAGCTGCAATCGAACGGGTGAGGAAGGTCCTTCGTTTAATCGATTTCATAGTTTGTTTCTCCAAATATTAATTGTTTCGTTATATTGCCACATCCGGCCAATACTAATGTCCCATTGCAAATCGAGCTTGTCATACGGGGGGACGGTTGTTAGCGACATTGGCGGCGTTGATATCAGCGGCTATCTGCGTAAACTTCGGCAGTGCATGGTCGAAGAAGAGCTTGTAGCCTTCGCAGAAATAGCTTTCTTTACCGAAGTTTTCTTTGTCAAACGGGGCCCTGTCTTTCATACAGCCGCCGCGACAGACTGCAAGGTGTCTGCAGACAAGGCATTTATTACAAATATTGCTTTTGGCCCGGGCAAAGGTTCGTTTTTTGCTGCTTGTGGCCAGTTTTTCTATCGGTGTATCAAAAATGTTACCCAATTGCCATCTCGGCTCAACAAAGAAGTCGCAGCAGAAAGCATTGCCATCATGTTCGATAACGATGTATTGACTGCATTGTTTGTCGAACGTGCAAATAGAGTGTTTGCCGGTGATGAAATATGACAGGAACGAATCGAAATCGCGAATGCTCAGCTTTTGCGGGCCATATTCGTACCAGCGGTCAAATAATCTGCATAGGAACTGGCCGTACTGCTGCGGTGTAATTGAAAAATCCGTAACCTTATTTGTGCCGGCTTCAAGCTCCACGCAGGGGATAAACTGTATATATCTTGTTCCAAGAGCGACGAGGAAATCAAACACTTCGTCCGGATGCTCTACGTTTTTGGCGTTTAATAAGGTAAGCGTGTTAAATTCGACCTTATGTTCCTTACATTTTTCGATGGCCCTCATTACTTTGTCGAAAGTGCCTGAGCCGGAATGGTCGAGTCGGTAGTAGTCGTGAAATTCTTTTGGGCCGTCTATGCTGACGCCGACGAGGAACTTGTTTTCGTGCAGGAAGCGGCACCACTGGTCGTTGAGCAGGATGGCGTTTGTCTGGAGTGAATTGCCAACCTCCTGGCCGGGGCTGCCGTACTTTTTCTGAAGCTCTACTGTTTTTTTGTAGAAGTCAAGGCCCATTAATGTCGGCTCACCACCCTGCCAGGCAAAACCAGCCATGGGAAAATTCAACTGCATATAATCCTTAACAAGTTTTTCGAGGACTTCATCGCTCATTCGCTGTCTGCCCTGGCCGACCTCTGGTGCCCTGTGCTTGTAAAAACAATATTGACAATCAATGTTGCAGTCTGAACCGGATGGTTTGATTAGAAGGGTAAATGGCTGCATTATTTTCAAAGAGCACCTAACAAAATGACTCTGCATTCGAACGGCTTATTTCGTTTCTGGACGGCGTCAGGCTGCATCGACCATCAACTGATGGCCTGCTTCGCCTTCGGCGCCGAAACAAAAACGCTCGTTTTCGGTGCTACGATTCATTTTGTTAGGCACTCAAAGCTCCTGAATCATCTTGCTCATATTTTTGACTATTTCTTTATTTTCCGGTCTTTCGGAAATATTCACATTCTCAACCAGATCAACGGAATGGTCGTAAAGCATTTGTGCATAGACTTTGTTTTTTCTGTCACGCCATTGTGTATATCGGTAGCGGTCGGTCTTTACCGAATCACCCTTAAAATATCTGCTAAATACGGCCTTTTTCCAGGGGAGGTTCGGATTTTTTAACAGCGGCACGAAACTTTTGCCCTGTAAATGTTCCGGTAGGGGCAGATTGCTTAACTCGCAGAGTGATGGGTAGATATCCAAATATTCGGTCAGTGCGTTTGATCGAGAACCGGCTTTGATATTCGGGGCCCTTACGATTAAGGGTGAATGCAAAGAGGTCTCAAAGTTACAGTGCTTACACCATAGGCCGTGCTCACCGAGGTTCCAGCCGTGGTCGCCCCAGAGGACTACTATGGTGTTGTGTCGCATGCCAAGTCGGTCAAGCTCTCTTAATACCCTGCCTATCTGGGCGTCGGTATAACTGACGCAGGCGTAATAGCCGTGGATTAGTGTGCGGGCCATATCTTCCGTGAGCGGCCCTTTTGGAGGAATGTTGTGGTAGGCACGTAATTCGCCCCAGTTGTGCAAGGCCGCATCGGGGGCGCCTTTGGGACGGAAAGGATTGTCGGCAAGGTCGATTTTTTCTTTGCTGTATAAGTCCCAGTATTTCTTCGGGGCATTGAAGGGCAGGTGTGGTTTGAAGAATCCGAGTGCAAGGAAGAATGGCTTATCCGCATTCTTCATACGCCGGAGGTCTGAAATCCCTTTGTCCGCTATCATACCATCATAATAGGCATTATCGGGGACGTTGGCATTCTCGAAAGCAGGCCCTTTGTGTGCCGAGGTTTGCTCAGCCAGCTTGATGTTCTCCTTTAGCCTGTAGTTTCTCCAGTTGCCTTTCGGACGATATGGGTCTTCAGTCCAGCTATCAAGGCAGTCGGTGCGATGGTGGAATATTTTGCCGTTGGAGATTGTGTGGTATCCGTTGTTTTTGAAGTGTTTGGCGATGCTGAGCGCGCCGGGCAGGTCTTTCTGTGCCCAGGTGTCATAGCCGAGGAACCTGTTTGCAGTGGGGCGAACTCCCGTCATAAGACTGGCACGCGAGGCTCCACAGACTGGGACCTGACAATAGGAGCGGAGAAAGATGACGCCTTCGGCACCGAGACGGTCTATGTTGGGAGAGAGCATTTGCTTGTGACCGTAACAGCCAAGCTGCGGGCGCATGTCATCAACGGCGAGGAAGAGGACGTTGGGTCTTTTTTTGCCGGCGGCGAATAACTGCGTCGGCAGAGCCAGAGCAGCCGTTCCCAGGCCGATAACTTTCAGAAAGTTACGTCGATTTAAGTTTTCGTTCATATCAAAACCTCTTAATTACTATTGGTAAGCATAATCCTGTTCGAAGGGCCTTGGGATTGTCTGCAAAACCGAGACATTAGTTAAATCACCACTAATCAGGAAAGGGCGGGGGCCGATGACAATCGAGAGCCTGTCCGGAATGAATTGGCCTCTTCTACTGACCCAGTCAAGAAAAGCCCATGAGCTTTGGTAGGGTTTGTAGCCGAGCTGGTGAATCGTCAGTTGCGCCGATGGCGATTTTGTTTGCAATATGACCTGGCGAGTTTTGTCGTCCGAAGACCACAAGGCCCAGAAATCACGCTGTTTGTGTTTGAATCGAAGGACATAAAGATTCTCGTCTTTTGTTTTTAGGCGGTTGATATACTCACCGCGAGCGACAAGAGCGGAGATATCCGCCATGACGTAGTAGTGGGGCTTGGGGGAGAGGTCTGGGCGGACAATGCCGAAGTTGTTTTCGTTGTACTCGGCTTTCCAGCCGTCATCCTGGAAATCATACCACCAGAGGCCGCGGAAAGATGGTGACGTGCGTGCAAGAAGATACAGTCTTGCCAAATACGAAGCGGACAGTTCCGGGGCGGTACTTCTTTTGCCGATATGAGTGGGCCAGCCCATCTCTGTAACGTAAAAGGGGACATCTTTGCCTTTGTTGTATTTTCGCAGCATTTTCTGGACGTTGGTCATCCACTGCGAACAGGCTTCCGGAGAACGTTCAGGGAATTTGGCGCCGTAGTTGTAGCTGTGAATCGAGACGGCATCGGAATAATCAAGGGCGCCAAGCCGGATAATATTTTCGAACCAGCCTTTGTTGACTGCGCCGCTGGTGCATCCACCGGCGAGGACAATTGCGCCAGGTTCGGCGGCCTTGATGCGGGGATAAACAGCCTTGAGCAGCTTGATGTAATCCTCGGGTGAACCTCCTTTGTTATATTTTTTTGGCAGTACGTTTTTTTTGTAGATTTGATTAGATTCGTGTTTGTTAATATTGTTTTTTGCT
>CAZWME010000291.1:0-6433 GCA_964634515.1 uncultured Pirellulales bacterium
AAGCCAATTCAAAGCCAATTTAAGCCAATTAAAGCCAATCCAAAGCCAATTTGTCGAAAAGGAAAAAATTGATGCAAAGTATGTACATACAAAGGATTAAGAGGATAACGCGGCCATGGCCCAAAAAACAAACCCAATCAAACCCAATTAAAGCCAATTTTTACCCCCTTGTCGAGAATGCCATGCATTCTAAGGGGGCAAACCCAATTTCAAACGAAATGCTCCCTTGAACAAACAATGCGATTTGCTACAATTGGAAGGTGGCTTTGTAACAGGACGCTTAAAGTCGCTATTGGCAAACCAAACAGAAAATCTTAGATGAAAGGTGGTGGAGAAATGTTGAGATGGGCTTCTATTATATTGTTAACTTTGGGGATTTCATCGACCCATGCGGCCGGACCCTTTCGGGTAGTTCTCACTGATATCGAGCAAAATATTTATAAGGAAACCCTACTCCTCAAAAGCAGTGATATAATGCCAAACTGTCCTGTTTCATGGTCGCTGCGCAAGCATGTCCTTCACGGCGGCAAACAGGAAGGCGTCGAAGTAATAGAAGTAGATAACGGCAAACTTCAATTTACTGTAGTCCCGACTCGCGGCATGTCTGTTCATCAGGTCTCAATGGGGGATTTGCGTCTTGGCTGGGATTCACCGGTAAAAGGATTAGTACATCCGAAATTCATCAACCTGCACACTCGCCAGGGTCTGGGCTGGCTGGAAGGCTTTAATGAATGGATGGTTCGATGCGGCCTGGAATTTTTCGGCGGCCCAGGAACCGACGAGTTTATCGACAACATCGGCAACAAGTCACAGATGGATTTGACGCTGCACGGCAAGATAGGCAATACTCCGGCTTCGCAGGTCGAAATAACCGTTCAAAAACAAGCGCCTTATCGCATCCGGATACGAGGCAGAGTCGATGAAGCCATCCTGCACGGACCAAAGCTCGAATTGTGGTCGGAAATCTCGACTGAACCCGGTTCCAATACCTTCCAAATCTCCGACAGGATAACAAACCACAGCGCCGTAGAACAGGAATTCGGCATCCTTTACCATGGAAATTATGGCACGCCTCTAATGGAAAAAGGTGCCAAGTTCGTCGCCCCGACAAGCAAAGTAACACCGATTAACGAATATCCAGCTTCGGATATCGCTTCTTACAACATATATCCTGCTCCGGTGCCGGGTATTCCTGAACAGGTTTTTTGTCTGCAGCTATGGGCCGACAAAAATGACCGAACGAAAGTCATGCTCCATAACGCGGCTGCTAATAAAGCCGTATCAATGGCTTTTTCCATAAAGCAGTTACCTTTTTTCACGCTCTGGAAAAACCCGGTGGCCCACGAAGACGGCTATGTAACTGGCCTGGAGCCCGGCACGGGCTTTCCCCTTAACAGATCGATTGAGCGTGTATTTGGCCGAGTACCCAAACTTGCTCCCCATCAAAGCCGTCTGTTCACAATCGATTTTGCCCTTCACACCGGCAAACGCCAGGTCAAAGCCGCAGCCAATGAAATCTCCAAAATTCAGTCCGGCCGCAAAACCTGGATTAATACTGACCCACTGCCCAAAGAAAGGGTATATCTGAAAGATGTCATTGAAGCGGCAAAAAACTGGGGTCCTTCCTACCCATCCTGGTATGGCAAACCCGCCCCCGATTTCACCTTAAAAGATATAGCAGGCAAAAAACATAGACTAAGCGATTATCGTGGCAAAGATGTTCTGATTGTATTCTGGACAACATGGCGCCCGCCCTGTCGATTGGAAATTCCACATATAATCGAATTACGAAAAACCTTCAGCGAGGATGAATTAGCTGTGCTGGCTATTTCAAACGAGAAACGGGATTTGGTTAAAAAGACCGTAGATGAACTTGGAATAAACTATACCGTCCTTCTCGATACCGGCGATATGCCGGAACCGTTCGGAACTATGAGGATTTTCAAAACCACCGACAATTCGTGCAGCTACTATATCGACCCGGAAGGAAAAATAAAACTTGCCACTTCCGGCCTTACATCGTCAAGTGATATCAAAAATATACTCAAAGCCGAAAAACCAAAATAGAAAAAGGGCCTATACCAAATTGGTATAGGCCCATATTAGCCAAATAATCTGACTTCCAAAATCCAGCTTACGGCGACGGGGCATACAATCGAATATCATCGAAATACATCATACCGGAACCGCCGGTAACCGAGCTAAGACCAAGAGTAATCGAATTCACATTTGCGAGATTCGCTCCCTGGTCGGAAAACGCCTGAAGTGCGACATTCCATTCAGTCCAGTCCGTAACAGTTGCTGCGTCAGGATTATCATTATTGACTTTGGCATTGCCATTGAGAGCAACGTACAAAGTCTCAGCGGTATTAGCCGCTTCACCTCTGAACCAAATCGTCAGTGTGTCAACACCTTTGACTGTCCAGTCACGATTGGAAGTCAATGTCAATGTTGCTTCTGATTTCCCGACTGCGTTGTTGTAAGACATCGGCATCGACTGATTACCACTGTGAACGATAGTCTGCTCGGCAAACGGAGGTTCTAAATGACCAACGGTAGAACCGTTTATTGCAGGATTACTAAAACCGTCTTCCCAGGCAAGATATATCCTGTTGCTGCCTTCTTCACCTTCATTAATGTCATTGTAAGCTTCCATATCATCTATGATAAGGAAGTTGGCCGTAGTGAAGCTCCAGAGAGGACCTGTCCACGGGCTATCAACATTGGCGCTGTTGGCCTCATCGACCCGCCAGTAGTAAGTAGTATTCCATTCAAGCTGTCCGGGTTCAAAGCTCTCTTCGCCGAAGTTTCCACTGCCTTTAAGCTCCAGAGAGGCTGCATCGGCACCGAAGTAAATTTCATATAAAGCACCTAAGCCCGGTGTCCATGTGAGAACAGGTGTTTGGGTAATATCCACTGCACCATTAGCCGGGCCAAGTGCCTCAACAGCACCTTCAGTAGTAAAGCTCCAGACATCGCCTTTATGTGTTTCGATAATATCAAATTCGTCGATGCGCCAGTAATAAGTCTTAGCCATTTTAAGCGGGCCTGGGTCATAGGTTGAATCTCCCAGAGGTAGTGCTCCGGCGGCATTACTCACATCATCAAAGTTGTCACCGAAGTAAGCATGATGCAATTTCACACCGAAACCCGGCGTCCAACTAAGCTTAGCATTTACGCTTACAGCCTCGGCACCATCAGCAGGATCGGGAAAGTAAGCTGTTTTTGGAGGAATAGCAAAACTCCAGACTTTTCCTTTCCAGGGGCTATTGGGCTCGGCTTCATTGACCTCATCGACACGCCAGTAGTAAGTTGTGCCCGGTACAAGCCCCTCCGGAAAAGCGAATCCCGGAAAGCCGGCAATAAAATCAGTTGTGGCCTGATTACCCTGGAAAGTACTCTCGGCGCCGCTGTCCACATCGTCAAAATTCTCACCGAAATATACATCGTGCGAGGCCGCAAAACCTCCCGGCGTCCAGGACATGCTCACCCATGTATCCATATTCAAGGCTCCATCTTTTGGAGATGGGCCATAAGAGTAAGGCCATATTTTACCCGCAAAACCACTCAACTCGACTTGTGTCAGCGCGGCATTTACGATCCAAATCTCGTCAATCGTGCCCTCGAAGTAAGTGGCGCCGCCCGTAACATTACCATCATGAAATTTCGTTTGTGCCTGGACAATCCCGATTCCAATATCATCCGAGCGGCTCTGCAACTGACCACCGGGTCCCTTACCAATGATAATTCCATCCATCCACATTTCAAACTTGTCGTCTTCCTGGGCTGCGGTACCGTCTCTCAGAACCGCAGCAACGGCAACCCATTGATTTGAAGTGATCGGTGCAGAGATAAACGTGCCAGTCCATTCTGGTGTATAATCGCTCAAGTTCCATCCTCCGGCATAGACCAGACCTTCATGGACGTATATGGTGACCCCGCGGGTTGTGCCGCCTTCTTCATACACCACCTGTTTCTCTGGTTTAGTCACATCGGCACATTTGAATATCGCAACCACCGTATGATTCGTGTGAGTACTAAGGTTGATCGTAGCTGCATCCGGAATATGAACGCCATCATCGACTCCATTGAACTGTAACGCCTTGCCTTTAAGGCCATCAACGACCTGGGGGCTACCAATGAGATTACCCGTAACGCTATTGGCTGAATCATCTGGTACATCGGTACCGACATTATCAAACTGGTACACATTACCATCAGTAATGGAAGCCGGATCGAGCTGGGCTGAGGCAATCCCGGCTATGCTCAGAACCAAAACAATAGAAATGAAACAAAACAATTTCCGCCGTAAGGCGTCCCTTAGTGGATTACACATAATAGTCCTCCTTTAATAAAACAAAATTACCATTCTTTAGACACACAGCATAAAACCAGACATCTCGGGATTGCTTTTCAACAGGTATAAAACCTCTTCTATTTAAATTATCAAATTGCCGTTTATAGTGTTTACGGCTACCGAGCATACAGACGAATATCATCGAAGAATACCGAACCAGAACCACCGGCTACAGGATTGCTTCTGTTACCGAAGCCAAGAATAATCGTATTGACATTTGTAAGGTTCACACCGAACATCTGAAGGTCAATAGACCATTCGGTCCATTCTTCAACCTGTGCCGCATCAGAATTATTATTATTAACCGCAACGGTGCCATTCAGGACAACATACATCGTCTCAGGGGCATTGGCCGCATCGCCTATGTACCATATTACCAGAGTGTTCACACCTTCCCTTGTCCAGTCTCGGCGAGAAGTCAATGTTAAGGTAGCCTCAGATTTACCAACACCATTGTCATAAGCAAAAGGCATAGACTGATTACCACTATGAACGATAGTCTGCTCGGCAAATGGAGCATCGGCATATCCAACGACAGAGCCGTTAATTGTCGGGTTATCGTAACCGTCCACCCAGGCCACATATATCCTGTTGCTTCCTTCTTCATCTTCATTAAGGTCATTGTAGCTCTCGAAGTTGTCCACCGTAAGATAGTCAGAAACCATAAAACTCCAGACTTTGCCTTTGCTGATTGTCCCGTCGGTATTATACTCATCGATTCGCCAATAGTAAGGCCCGCCACCCCATTCAACGCTTTCAGCAGGAGTATAGCTGGTTGCGGCCTGTCGCGCTTGATATACGCCCGTCGTATCAGATACATCAGCGTTACTGACAGCATCTCTATCGGTACTAAAAAATACATCATGCTGAGATGCCGTTTCTCCCGGCGACCAGGTCAAGGGCATTACCTGATCGATATCTTTTACCGCCCCATTAGCCGGGTCGGGATTCCAGGCAAGCGTCGGGTCACCTCGCATAATCTGCTCAATCTCATCCTGGGTCAGGGCCCGGTTGTAGATACGAACGTCATCAATCAATCCAAGAAAACTGCGAGTAGCACCCTCATGAGTTCTTCCGATAACAACCGTATCGCTATCCGCAGTCCCCGGCAGAGTAATTCCTCCTCCGCCTGTGCCAGCAGGTTCTCCGTTTATATAATAGACATGCCCGCCGTCTACAACTACCGCAGACACATGTACCCACTCATTCAACGGGACTTGTGTGCTGCTGCTTGAACCAACATAAACACCTTCGCTTGTTGTGCTGAAATGAAGTGTACCGGCTGATTGAGTATAAAGGCTATAGGACCGGGTACTATTTCCCTTTGCAACAATACCCTGGTAATCCTGCCCCGGAGGTCCTACATGTCTTTCAGCATTTACCCATGCCATAACAGTAACTTCGTTATCCACCGTCAGGATTTCGTTATGGGGTATCTCCACAAAATCATCCACACCATCAAACATCAATGCATCGCCGTCATATCCAATTACCCACTGCGGGTCACTTCTGAGAGTGCCATGATTGCCGTAGCCGGACTGATCAAGAACAGTAAGTCCAGAACCATCATCCAATCCCCACCAACCGACAAGGTTAGGATCCGTGATCGGTATTTCGAGTATCGTTCTAAAGCTCCAGATATCGCCTTTATGTGTGGTGGTCCCTTCAAATGAATCCACTCGCCAGTAGTAATCTTTGTTAAATTCAAGGGTATCGAGATCATAGGTTGAAGCTGCCTGAGGAAGTCCTCCGGTGGCATTGTTAACATCATCAAAATTATCACCGAAATATACAGTCTGCAGTATTGAACCGAAACCTTCTGTCCAGCTAAGGTCTGCATTCGGGTCAATTAATGTAGCACCATCAGCCGGGCTGGGGTCATAGGCAATGCTGGACGGAATCGTAAAGCTCCAGACACTGCCCCTCCAGGGACTATTCGGATCAAGATCATTGACCTCATCTACTCGCCAGTAGTAAGTCGTACCCGGAACAAGGCCATCCGGATAAGGAAATCCGGGAAAGCCCACAACGAAAAACGTCGCGGTCTCGTTGCCAAGGAAAGTATCGCCGGCACCG
>CAZWME010000292.1:0-6429 GCA_964634515.1 uncultured Pirellulales bacterium
ACAGCATCTATAGTCTCGTTTGAAACGTTGCGGAAACTGTACTCCAGCGCCCCGGCCGGCAGAGATGCACTGTCCGGATCGCCTGGAATAAACGGGCTCCAGCCAGTAACTTTGATTTGCAGCGGAACTTCTCTGTCTTTCAGGGTGACTATTCCAAAGGGAAATCGTGCCAGAAAGGAGGCTTGATCAAATCTTGGCAGGCCAAAGCTGGTTCTGGCTGCGCCGTTACCAGTATTAGGGGCACCGAACACTTTCCATATCGGTACGGGACCTTCCAAAACCTTGGCCACATTTTTTTTAGCTCCTTTTATACATAAGGCTGCGAATGAGCAAGGTTCGTTGAAAACCTGCATCGTGTTTCTAACCGAAACGTGGGAAATAGCCCCGGTTCCTTCCAGACAGACCATGCCGGCACCGATTCCGCCGATAGGAAAGACAACCCGATTCAAATAAGTGCCCTCGTACCGTCCGTTGTACTTTCGATTCTGAGCATGAACAGTTACTGTACCGAGCAAGACGAAAAGACCGACCATAAAAATAATCAGATACAACCTAAGCTTAGTGTGGTTCGTACACATGATTTACCTCCTAATTGAATTTAAGTAAAATACTTTCTTAGCCAATAATTCCTGTCTGCGAATCTATCTTTTGATACATGGCTCTCCAAACAAGCTAAGATACCAAATATATTTTGAAACTGCAACTATAGTAATAGTCTTTTAATCCTGAAACTCAATCAGCATCCCAACCTTTACATACGAGGTTACTTTTGATAGTGTTAATACTGTACCGAAGTGGTACTAAATCGGCGACAACAGGATATTCTATAGGAGGTAAGTACTTACAGATGGGAAAGTATAAACTAAATCAGATGAAACTGGGATTGGTGCTATTAGGGATATTTTTTTGCACTTCCTCAGAGGGCAAAATCTGGCACGTTGCTCAGAAGAATCTGCCGGGCATTAGTACAGACAGTCAGGTACGTTCCATCGGCGAGGCAGTCTCGCAATTGGCGGCCGGTGATACGGTAATAATTCACGGTGGTGTCTATCGCGAGCAGGTTACTGTCGAGAAGAGCGGCACAGCCGAAAAACCTATTACAATACAAGCTGGCCCTGGAGAGCTTGTAGTTGTCACAGGTGCGGACCGGCTTACCCGATGGCAAAGGGTCGATGGTAACAATTCTATTTTCTTTGCGGATTGGCCCCATCGTTTTGTGACCTGGAACAAACACAATACACACCCCTCGGACGACTATCACAAACTGATTGGCAGATGCGAGCAGGTGTTTGTGAATGGTTATCAACTTAAACAAGTCCTTGAAAAGCAGACACTCAGCCGGGGGACATTTTTTGTTGATCTTAACACAAAGCGTCTCTATGTGTGGGACAGCAGTAATAGAGATATCAGCAGCAAAAAAGTAATGGTGGAAGCTTCAGTGCGCAGTACCCTCTGGACTTGTAAGAGAGACCACGTTCGGACAAAAGGCATTCGCTTTCGATACGCTGCCAATCGTGCGCAGCATGGAGCCGTACACTTCTCAGGAGATGACAATGAGGTTGAGGATTGTGTGTTCGAATACACCAATTCCTGTGGGGCCAAATTCACAGGCGAGAGAATTGCCGTTCGCAACTGCGTCTTTCAATATAACGGCCAGTTGGGTTTCAGTGCCGGCCGTGCGCATGCGCTCTTGATGACAGAATGCGTAGTAACAAACAATAATATTAAGGGATTCGACCGAGGCTGGGAGGCAGGTGGCAATAAAATCGTTCTCACAAGAGCTGCAATAATTGAGAAAAGCATCTTCACAGAGAACAAGGGCCATGGAATCTGGTTCGATATTGGCAATGAGAGGTGCCAAGTGCGGAATTGCCTGATTTCAAACAATGAAAACGCAGGTATTTTTTATGAGATTTCTTACAGTCTTCACGCCCACGACAACGTGATAGTCGGCAATGGATTCGCATTTACCCCATCAGCCTGGGGAGCCAATGCGGGAATAAGCATATCAAGCTCACCGTATTGTCTCATTGAGCGTAATCTTCTGATTGGAAACAAAGAAGGATTAAGCCTCCGGGAGCAGAAACGCTCCACACCTCTAATAGAAGGTGGTTCGGAACCGGTCTGGAACCATAACCAGATGGTTCGCAATAATGTATTCGCGTATAATCGGGATGCACAGGTTTGGGGATGGTTCGATATAGACGATGAGCGGCACTGGCCAAGGTCAATGCAGGAAAGCTCCGTGAATAAACTGGGCCAAACCGACAGCAATTCGGAAAAGGGGCCACCCTCCGGTTCGGCGCTGGCGGATCTGGAGTTAAATTTTCGGGACAATATATACTGCCCCGGCCTGGGTCAGGGGCTTTTCAATTGGGGAGTAACCTGGAAAAGACATAAGAGATATCTGGATCTCGAAACCGTGCATCACGAATTATCTTTCGGACGCGGGAGCCGGGTTGTGGATATCGGTATTAATGACTTTCATAAGCTGGATTTGCGCGTTTCAATGGACAGCCCAGCCATAAAAATGCAATGCTATCCAAAGGGAAATGTCCCGGGTGTTCGACTGGGAACTCACTCACAATGACAATGAAAGTATCAGAGCTACCTTTCTGCACACAAGGAGCCATAAGATAATTTATTTGAAAGAAACAACCGCCTTACCCTCGGTCTTGTTAAGGTCCACTATCTTCTCCTGTCCATCAGCAGTGATACGGTGTTTGCCATAAAACGCCTGCACACGGCATTGTCCGTTTGTATTCGCCTCGCCATTCCACTGCGTCCACCACTGCTTGAATATCAGTTCACGATACGCATCAGCGGCAGGAGTTGGTGTCCAGTCCCGCCGGTATAGTGAGGATTGAGGGATCCAGTTTGCACCTTCCCAAAAGCCCCACATCAGGATCCCATGTACTGCAGGATGTGCAAAGCAGATTCGGTAGTAATCAGCAAGCGCCTCGGCCTTTGCACGTTCCTGCTCGGGTGTAAGTTTCAGATTTCGGCGCTGGCGAAAGCGGGAGCGTTGACCCGGGATATTAAATTCCGTGATACGAATAGGCAGACCGATTTTTCCTAATTTGTCAAGGGCTCCCCACAAAACTTCCGGGTCAAAAGACTCCCCGTGCAGGTGCCCCTGTACACCAATCCCGCCAATCGGTACACCGTCCTGAAGCAAACCGCGAATATGAGCGACATAATCATCCAATCGTTTACCAGTCAGGACATCGTAGTCGTTAACGAAAAGTGTTGCCTGGGGATCTTCCTGCTTGAACCATTCGGCCATCTGCTTGGTGATTCGCGGTCCCAGTCGTTCGGCATAGTAGTTACTGTGGATCATCTCGTTATTGAGATCATATTCAGCAAACCGCCCGCGATATCGACGAGCAATGGTCGCAGCGCGGTTCTTGAGCGTCTCACGCAGTTGAGCATCATCTAGTTGCTTTAGCCAATTCTGAACTCTGTTGGGTATGCCCCAGAACACACAGTGCCCGCGTAATGGGATGCTGTTTCCAGATGTCCACTCCAAAATCGCATCTACGACCTTATAATCGATCCGGCCCTGGTTCCGCTCCATCGAACCCCACTTCAACGCGTTTTCGGTCACAGCCGCGTTGAAATTCGCCAGGAACACCTCTTTATACTTTCGTTCAACCTCAGGATTATACCTTCCGCTGAATGCTGATGATGAAATCGCAGCTCCAAACCAGAACTCGTGTCGAAGCTGCTCTACCTGCACCCTGGACCCGGGCTTCGTCTCAATAACCAATGTTCCCATGCGATGTTGTTGAATCTCCTTACTGATATCACCTGCGTTTGCGATGAGCTGAAATGAAACAAATATGCACGTTAAGGCAATTGCCATCCTAATCTTAGACCAATTCATCGTATTATTCTCCTTTTTATCAAGCAATCATTTACTATTAGAAAGTTCTCCTTAATCAATTACAGTAACGGCTTGACACACTGAAAGAGGTTCCAAAATTTCCTAACAATCAAAATCAATTATCCCGAACGTTATAGGCTAAGAGTTTATCTGAATAGCGCACATAAAGTCGTCCACCACACACGACCGGATGGGCCCAAAAGGAACCACGGCCATCCTTTGGCGGACGAAATGAACTTACCTCATCCCAGCTATCGGGAGACACTTTTACAAGCGACATTATACCTTTTTCATCAAGGCAGTAGAGCCGACCATCCGCGAAAGTCAGAGCCCCTTTACCGGGAGCCTGCCACATTTTACTGCCGGTATTGAAATCCAGACAGAACCAGCCACGAGCATTATGGCCCGAACCATAAAGATAACCATTAAGAAGTAACACACCACCGTGATGATTGTCTAATAGATCGCTTTTCCACACCTGCTCTACAGAAAATTTACCGTCGGCCTGTCGCTTCGGACGTAACAAAATGCTCCCCCCGCCGTAACCGCTTGAAGCATAAACAAGACCGTCGCTCACTATCACATCCGTTGCGCTGTTGTTACGTTGATTACCGAAAGCGAAGTCCCAGAGTATCCGCCCATTCTCCGGTTTAAAGCTAAACACACGTTCTGCACTCATTGTAATGACCTGTTCGACGCCATCAATGCGTGCCACCATAGGCGAACAGTATCCAACCGGGTCTTTTATCTGGTTGTTGGCCCATAACGTTCGTCCCGTACTCTTATCTAACGCTACCACGAAGCCATCAACTCCGCCCGGACAGCAAATAATAGCATCTCCATGAATCAGCAGAGATTCGCTCAATCCACATTTTGGCCGCTCTGCTTTGAAAGTTGTTAAAAGGTTTATGTTCCATCGTTCCTGCCCTGTTCGTACATCAAATGCAGTAAGCTGTCCCATTTCAGACAGGTGATAAACCGTGTTCCCGTCAATACTCGGTGTGCTCCGAGAACCCGCATGAGGCACTGCCCAGGGTTGTTGCTTAGAGGCCTGCCATGATTGTCCGTTCAGTCGCTGCCACAATTGCTTTCCATTCAAGTCCAGGGCCGTCACATAAGTCTGTTTGTCAATCATGCCGGCCGTAAGAATACGCCCCCCCCGCTATCGCCACTGAACTAAACCCATGTCCGATGCCGGAAGCGGTCCATATCCACTCCGGACCATTTTGCGGCCAGGTTTGCATAAGTCCTGTATCGGTCGACAGATTGTTACGCTGCGGCCCATGGTAATAAGGCCAAACACTTTTATCACCAGCCAATGCTGTAACAGATATATTTAGAACCAATAAAAGCAAAATTCTAAGATAGTACATGGATCCTCCTTTTAAATTTTCATACCATTCTCACCGAATTATTACTTATGTTAATGATAGCGGTCACCTTTTTTGTCATAGCTTCCTGAACGGGATGGCCCGAACAACGGCAAAAGTGTATCGTATAATGCATAAACGAGCAAATAATTTGTCCTGCTATATGGAATTTATTCTTTCCGTTGAGTATATAAAAGTTCAAAACAGTTATTAGAAGAGAATACTTGACAGCCGCTATGCCCATTTGCATAATCACCGAAGAACAAGAAAATTCCTTGCTTGCAATAAATTATTGTAAGAATAAAGACAATATTTCACCTGATTAAAAAAACACAAATAATGAAAAAAACAAAAGAGACAATCCGATATTTCCTTGTAGTTGGTGTTTTGGTTCAGCTATTTATAGAAGCTGCTTTGGCCCAAGGCACTACGGAAAGTCTGGTAATGCCCGATCTGAAAGAATATCGAATCGAAAGAAGTATTTCCGACCAGGCACAAAAGTGTATCGATTGTCACTCGGAACTCGAGTCAGGTATCGTTGCCGATTGGTCGGACAGCAGACATGCACATGCAAATATCACCTGCCTTGACTGCCATGGAGCCGGGGCTGCGGATGCGGATGTAAGTGTAAAACACCTTGAACTAACCAAGACAAGAATCTCGGCTATTGTATCGCCTAAAGACTGTTCGCGATGTCATCCGCAAGAGGCCTCCCAATACTCAAAAAGCAAGCATGCAAATACTCTCGAAATAATCTGGAAGATCGATCCCTGGATGCGAGAAGGGATGAACAACGCAATCGAAAGACGAACCGGCTGTTATCATTGTCACGGCAGCGTAGTGAAAGTAATAGACGGCGGCCTTGATGCCGTAGTTACGAATTATAACGAAGTTTATTATAAACCGATGAAAAAGCTGATTGACCAGCTTTATGAACAAAAGCTGCTTAGCAAAGAAAAGCCGCTTGATGAAAAACTTGAAATAGATTTTTATGAATTGTGGCATCATGAGGGTCGCCGAGCAAGGTTTGGTGCGGCAATGATGGCACCCGACTATGCCTGGTGGCACGGATTCTATGAACTCAAAAAAAGATGTATGACTATCGAGGAACAGGCCGAGCATTTGCTTCAGAGTAAAAAGGCGGCTAAAATATTCGATGTTAAAGGAACAGGT